>JAEZJQ010000017.1 GCA_023436305.1 Bacillota bacterium | reverse complement strand
ATATCCAATTGGGTCGTTCCTTTGTTCCCTCGTTCCTCGCCACTGTCAATATAAAGTTCGACCTCGTCGCCAAAATAGCTGACGGCCTGCTCCAGGGTAGTGGCTTCCGGCTGTCCCGCTTTATTGGCGGATGAAATCGCCAAAACCGTCCCGCTTTGCTCATAAACCCGCCGGGTTTCGTTATCTTGCCAAAAAACGCAGATGGCGCTACAATTGGGGGCGGCATGCTCAAAAATTTCGCCCTGTTTCTCCAGAAGAAAACTGACTTTTCCCGGCAGTAAAGCATCCATCATTTTTCGGAAAGCATCATTTTTGATCATGCAATATTTCTCGATCTCATTTTTGTCAATGATCAATGACAAAGGCTTATCCCCCGGGCTCTGACGCAATTCGCGCAGCCGGGCGACGGCTTCCGGATTGAAAGCATCGCAAAGCACCGCATAAACCGCATCAGTGGGAGCGATAATCACCTTACCTTGTTTAATGGCTTCTCCGGCGATTTTAAAATTCTCCGGGGTGGGTTTTAAGATTCTGGGCATTTAAAATTCCTCCCTTTATTTGGTTTCTTTTGTTCTCTTTTATAATAGGGCACAACCAGGAATGAAAATAAACGAGTACGAAAATCACTGCCTAGCTTTGCTATTATCTTTTTTATGAATAACTAATAACCAATAACTATATATGTTGAAATAAATAATTTAAACAGAAGTTCCACCGCGCAAATTCAAGATTGTCTAAAAGCTAACTCACCCCCCTGCCCCCTCTCTAACGTAATGTTAGAGAGGGGGCAGGCTCACGAGTTACATTATGCAAAATAGATCGCAGGGGGTGAGTGAAGAAGTTAGGCGATTCAAAAAACTTATTTCAACTCATATAGTTTTGCCATTGTCTTTTTACTAATCACTAATAACCAATAACTAACAACGGTTTTTCACACTAAGTCCTATGATTCCGGAAAGAATGATAACTTCCGTGATTATAAATAACAACATCACTGTAAAACAGGCCATTTCGGTCAAATGAGTTAAAAAATTTGACCAGCTCATCTTGGCAGGAACGGTGATTAAAAACGATAATTAAAGCCGAAAAATCACCATTAAAGGGATTAGGACATTTAATCAGTCCGAAATACCCACCCGTATATTCGTTATTACCGTATTGGATACTTGAAACACTGGCTCTGATCCCACATCGTTCCAAAATTTGCTGTCGCATTTCATTGATATTCTCCATATCGAAAACGTAAATAAAATTGCTGGTCCCTAAAACCGCGCCATCGCTTCCACTTTCCTTCAATACCCTGTATCGATAATTCCGGTTTCGTTCTTTTAACGGGAACTGTAAAACATGAACTAAAGTTTTGGCAAAAACCCGGTCTTTGGTGATCAAGTCATCCGGTTGAATAATCGTACACTTTTTTAAATAAAGCTGCTTAATACCCATGAGATTCGGATCAATGCGAAGATCATCGTATTCACGGATAAAACTCTCTTCCGGTAAAGCAGCGGTTGTAATCAATAACTGATCAACATCGCGAGTAACGTTAACCTTGGTGAACCGGCCCAATCGAAGACGGGATTTCAGCTGATCCACTCCAATTTCGATTTCGCCATCAAGCCCCATGGCTTCCTGATGGATCAACAAACTAAAGCTCTTGATATTCTCCAGTTGAATATCGATGAACTTGCGGGAGCGGATTTCGGCCTTGATTCGGGCTCTTCGGCTGAGATCTTCGATATACTCCACCTTGAGCCAGAACGAACGGTTATAGATGGGTTCATAAGTAATGTATTCGATGCGTCGCGGATACTTATTTCGTTTTTCAGCTATGAATTCACGGAAAAGCTTTCCTTGATTCAGAAATTCATCAAAATCGTCATGGGAATAACCGGTGAAATTCCAATTATTGGCCTTGTCTAAATGTCCCAATGTGATAAGTACTCTCGACCCGTTAAATGCATTATCTTCAATATTACATAACTGATAACAAACAGTATTATCAATATTTTTTAAAAGCTCAAACTCCGGATTCTTAAGTTCCAGCCGTACCGTACCGTTGACACCAATTACCGCCGCGAATAAATCCGGCCGCCGAAACGCCAAACCAAAACTCTTCAAAGTCCCAGTACATGAACCGGTGATATAAATCCGTTCCCGGTCAATATGATAATCCCGGATGATAGCGTCCAGTAGATGAAATAGATTGACTTCATTGATATAATCTTGATTTAAGCCGCCACGGCCACAGATATTAACGACTATCGCCTGGCTGAAATGCTGTTTTTGAACATATTGCTGTATGATGGGATAAACCGACATTCCATATCCGTATTGGACACTGATGGCTAAAGGATATGTCTTACGGCAATCGTAACCTGTAGGAAAATGAATACTGTAAAAGATAAATCCATCATCAATCTCACTGTCATTCACCATAACCGCTTGCCGCTTAAACACTTCAAAAGCCGCCTTAGGCGCGCTGGAATCGAGGGAATGCAGATAACGTTCAAACTCAAAAAACATTTCGAACATCGAATAATATAAACGATCCTGAACGGTTTGTGGAAAATTCCGTATACATCCGGTATTGATATCCGGTATTTCGCTTAATTTCATGATCGAACGAATATGCGCTTGATTGCAATCCCGCCGTTTTTCAGCAGCTGTAATCAATTGATCGCAGGTTTTTATAAAATCGCCGTAAAACACATAGACATCCCCGGTTTTTTCCGGTTGATCAGAACTGGTGGCCTTGATACGCAATACTCCTTCATGATTACAATTTACATCAATCGAAACAACTTTTGCCGTTTCAATGGTCAGAGTGGCCGCCAATTCACCCATGCTATTTGCAATACTGACTTTTACCGACTCCGGAAGCGGTTTATCAAAATACCTCGGTAAAATCATAAAACGGATGGTTTCCCCCGCTTTAAAAAAAGCCCGCTCCGGGATAATGGTATAAGAGCTTTCCAAATCTTTCAAAAGATCTTTGTCAAAAAAATAATTCTGTTCCTCATTCAATAAAAACCGGTAGGGTTTTAAAATAATCATAAAGTTATCGGGATCGATATTCAAGGCCAGGTCTTTTACAAACAACGTCTTTTCCACCAAAATGGTATTGAGACCTTTTTCAAAATGAATTCCGAAAAGATACGGCTTGATATGATAATTGAAATTATTGGTTAATACGATTCGACCATTGACCCACATCCGTATGGGAGTGATCCCGTTGGCATAAACAACCACATCCTGTTTTTCTTTGCAAAAGACCGTACACAGAGAATAGATATACTGGTCATGATCTTTGGAAAAAACTTTTTGAGGGGAATTACCGTGATATAGAGTAGCTTTATCATCGGAAATATAGTAACGCCAGTTTCTTTCAAGTTCTTCCCCGGTAAGAAAAGACTGTTCATGTTCGAGCAATATCTCCGCTTCGGTCGAAAGATAAGGCTCCAGGTGGTCAAAACCCTTTTCAGTTGCCAATTCACTTTTTACCAACCACCGGTTAAGTATATTGGGAATATCCCCGGAAAAAGTGATTGGATAATGACTCGCTGTGATTATTTGTTGTAAATGCTCTTGAAGTAAATAATGAATGATAATCACCGCCTTCCTAACAAATCATGAAATACCTAACTCCAAATCGGTATTTCACATCACTTTTCATTCATCATGGTTTCCGAAAAACCATGGCTGGTATCGTTTCGAAACGAATTAAGTTGTAAGTTAAGCTAACTCCTAACCCATTATTCAATATTTCTGGGCTTCCCTCAAAAAGTCAGCCGCCACCCGGCAAAATTCATCCGGATTCTCAATGATCATGTTATGGCCGCTATCCGGTATATACTTGATGGCCACACCATGAGCAATCAAGGATTGTTCCGACTTTCGTTTCCCTTGGGTCCGCTGGCGTAAACATATAACTTCGGCAGCGGCAGTTTGACAAACCTATCCAGCAAATTGCCGTTTTGGCAAGATTCCACCAATTGCCGCGCCGAATGGTACATGGCGTTGGCGGTGGTTTGGCAATATCCTTCATAAAAAGGGGTCCCTACCGCCCCTCCTTTAAGTTCATCAAATCCCACCGTTTCAAACTCCGACAATCCCTTCCTTGAAATTTCGGCGGACGTTTTACAATCAGCCAAGATAAGATTGCCTTCACAATTGATAAATTCCGAAACCGGAAACCGTTCGGCAATCAATTGGCCAATGACTCCTCCCATGGAGTGGCCGACTAAAACCGTTTCCTGAATTCCCAAAAAATCAAACAGCCGTATACAAACCTCGGCCTGGGAACTCATGGCGTAGTCAAACTGTTCCGGTTTATCCGACCGGCCGAAGCCAAGCAGATCAATCAACAACAATCGATAATTTTGAAATCCGCCGTATTCTCTGAGTTTTGAAAAGAACCGGCTCTCTGATCCCAAACCATGGATGAAAGTAATCGTTCGCAGATCATCACCGGTGATTTCATAAAAAAGATTCATGGCGGCGTGATAGTTAAATTGCGGCATTAAAACTCCTCGCTTTTAAGAATTGCCGGGGCCCATCATTCCGAAACGAAAAATAAACCTCCCGGTGATAAAGAATCGCATCACTAAAAAAGAGATTATTATAATCAAAAGAACTCCAAAACTTAATCAGTTCTTCCACCATCAAGTCATGGTTAAAAATGACCAATAAGGCATACCGGTTAAGATTATAGGGATTTTGGCATTTTATTACGGCAAAATACACTCCGGAATATTGGCGGTTTTCATAATCGATACCCTCCGGTTTTGGATCCAAACCAACAGAGTCAAGCACTCGATGTTGAATATCGCTTATATTCCGGGCATCAACCACCATAATGAAATTGCTTTGCCCTAAACCGGCCTGGTTGATCTCACTTTCCAAACAACTATCGTATTTATAATTCCGGGTTCGTTCCTTTATAGGCAGTTGTAGTAATTTTAACAATCGTTTCATTACAACTGAATGCGACGCTTTGGATGGGATGGGTTTGACCAGGAGACATTTTCCGGTATAGATCCGCTTTATCCCCAATAAATCTTCAGCGATTCCAATTCCACTGTAAATCTGCCCGAAATTCTCCGGAGACAAGCTGTGATATTCAAGCTGTGGTATATTGCCATCCAACCCGGCATCAATCCGTCCGAAATCGTCGATCCGCAGCCAGCCCCGAGTTCCATTGATATCCAATTCCACTTCCGAATCAAGCCCCATAGCCCCACGGTTAGTATAGATACTAAACCGGCCAATATTTTCAGTGTTCACTTCAATCCGGTTCGGGCCGGTGATTTGGGCCTTAATCAGGCCTTTACGGTGTAAATCATCAATCCGGTTGACCATCAGCCAGTATGAACGGTTAAAAACCGGTTCATCAACCATGAACTGAATAGTCCGTGGATACACTTCGGCCCGAATCTCCGTGATTTCATGAAACAAGCGGCGGTAGTCAAACATCACTTCCGCTTCAACATGGGACAAATTACCATATTTCCAGCTCTTTGCTTTTGGGAAATATTTTTGGGTATTCCACAGCCGGCCGAAATTAAATGAATAGTCGTCAACATTTAAAAAATGATAAGATACCATTTGATCGATATTCTTCAGCGATTCATAGTCGGGCCGGTTCAGATCCAGCCGTGGAGTACTCCAGGAAATTGTCACTGCCGCAAATAAATGAGGTGCTTTTAATGCCAAACCGGCCCCGGCCATACCCCCGGTACAACAGCCGATGATATAAATCCGTTCCCGGTCAACGGAAAACTCTTCCCGAATATGGGCAATCATCTTAAAATAATTGGACTGATTGATATAATCGCGGTTTAAACCACCCCGGGCCGGGGCACTGACGATTATGGCATCAGCAAAGTGTTGTCTTTCCGGGTAACGTTCCAATACCAGATCCGGATATTGGGATAAACCAACACCATAGAAAAGAAAGATTACCAGAGGATATTTTTTCGCCGGAGAATAACCGGCGGGTAGAGCAACCTGAAAGGTAAAGTACCCTTCATCAATACCACTATCCATAAAGATAAAAGCATTATCCTTGTAAACATCGAAGACCGACTTGGGGAGAGCTCCTTCCGAATTCACCCGGGCTTCAAACTCCCAATATTTCTGAAATACCACATAGTAGTATTCCGATAGGAGCAGTTCCCATGAATCCTTGAAAAAACCGGTGTTAACATTACATATTTCAGTCACCCGGAAAAAGTTTCGGATAATCTCCTCACTAAAACCCGAGACTTCCCGGGCCCTTTGGATTAACTCATTCCGGGTAGCCGTAAAATCACCCCGAAACAGGTAAATATCGGCCTTTTTGGTAACGCCGGTCAAAGTTTCGGCTTGAACCCATAATAATCCGGTAACCCTTGAGTCGATTGCCACCGTAAATTCCCGGCCGGTTTCCACGATTAGTTCTTTGACGATGGATTGCGTTGCATTGGATAAGGTTACTTTCACCGTTTCGGGTTCCATTCCCAAGAAATATCCCGGCAAGATCACCATTTTCATGGCCGATTCCACCGGGTAAAACGCCCGATCCGGAAAAATCACCAGCCGCGACTTGAGATCATCAATTACCCATTGATCAATCCAATGATTTGAAGAGTTAACCAGAAAACTACTAGGGTGGATTCGAATGGTAAACTCGGCGGGATTAAATTGCCGGTCCCGGTTATTTTTTAAAACGGACTGCTCTACCAATACGGTATTATTACCTTCCCGGAGCCGGAAGATAAAACGGTAGGGACGGACAAAATAATTGAAGCTGTTACAAAAAACCAGCTCCCCGTTAATCCATAGCCGAATGGGTGAAACCGCATAAATGAAAAAATGGATCTCAGCCACTTGACTACAAAAAATATTGCATAATCCATAAATATATTTGTCCTCATCAGCGCTAAATTTTTGATCAAAATGAACATATTCGTAGAATGTTCGTTGGTCTCCCAGAAAAATGGGATCATCCGCGAAATAATAACGCCAATTGTTTTCCAGTTCCTCTTTGGAAACAACCCCCAATTCACTCTCGGGTAAAATCCGCCCACCGGGTTCCAGATAGGGTTCAGTACCGTCACCAAAGGCCAGACCATCAACCCACCGGCTTTTTACCAGCCATCGGTTCAACGCATTGGGTTTATCCCCGGCCAAAGTGATGGGATAAAAACTAGTAACAACTGTCTTCTCCAAATATTCCTGTAAAAACTGTTTCATAATATCACCCGAATCGCAAAATCATACTTTATAGAAAAACAAATCTTTGATTACCCGTATTGTTAAATATGAACATTCAACTTCAATACGATGAGACCGGAGTATTTTCTGTTTTTACTTCGTAACAAATTTTAAGTCTGTGCGTGTAACACTTTTTATTTGCGTAAAACCGCTTAGAATATATTGCTCGATACTAATATATTTCAAAATCGATTATTCCATGTATTCCTACTTATTCGTCGAATACTTTTCCAAAATAGCCGCCTGAGAATTTTTGCGGGTTTCCTCGAACAAATTCCGCCCGGTGGAATCGATTCCGACAATGAGCGGCCCAAAATCCTGACATTCCATTACCCATAAAGCCTCAGGCATCCCGATCTCCTCCAACCAATACTGTTTATAGATTTTGGTGATTTTCTGGGTATGGACCGCCGCGCAACCATGGGCCGCCAGGAGATATACCATGGTATGCTTCTTCATGGCCGCGGTGGTGGACTCCCCCATGCCGCCCTTGCCGACTAAAGCCTTAATACCCATCCCCCCCACCATATCGGAATAAGGTTCCATCCGGATGCTACTGGTGGGACCGATGGACGAAATGATATACTCATTATTTTCCGGATGGGTTTTCACAATGGGGCCGGCGTGAAAGATCACCGAACCTTTAAAATCCTCGCCAAACTCCTCATGTTGATCCAATATTTTTTTAATTTTGTAATGAGCCATATCCCGGGCCGTATAAATTTTGCCGCTCAAATAGACCGTATCATTGACTCTTAGTTTGGCAATATCCTCATCCTTTAACGGAGTATTTAGATAATAAGTATTCATTTCCCCTACCCCCTGTAAAATTCAATATAAAGCCAATAAAATTATCTACATGAATTTGAGTTCTTCCACTCTACCGTCCTGGTAGATCCGGATTCCGGCTCTCCGGGCCACCCAACAATGGAAGTTGACCGCTACCGGGCATAAAGTGGTATGAGTAGCCGCTGTTTCAATATTCACACCCAGGGTGGTGATCTTGCCTCCGGTGCCCCCTGAACCGATATTTAATTGGTTAATCTCCTCCAGCAGCTCTTCTTCCAATTTGGCGATATGTTTCTCTGGATTCCGTTCCATCCAGCCCCGCAAGCTCATGGCCCGCCTGCTTAATTTGGCCGCCACGTCTATCTGCCCACCAATGCCGATACCGATGGCCGAAGGTAAACATGCCGTGCCTCCGGCTTCACATACACATTCCAGGACAAATTTTTTGATGCCCTCATAGTTATCGCCAATCTCAGGAATGGTAAACACTTTGATTTTATTGTATAATTCAATTCCGCACCCTTTGATGCTGGGGATGATCTCCACATAATCGATGCCTTTTTTAAACTCATATTCAAAATTGGGCGCCCGGTGGCCGCTGTTATCGCCGCTGTTTTTCCGGGTTAACGGATCAACCATGCTGGGCCGCAAATATCCCAATTTAGTGGCCTCAACGATGGCTTCCTTTAAAATATCCTCGATCTCCGGGATGAAAAATTTTTCTCCGAAGGTAATATACGCGGTGAGATACCCCGGCGACTGGCATAAGGCCAATTTTTCCTCCTTGGCCAGCCGGACGTTTTCTACAATGGTCTCCAGGATCATTTGGGATGATTCATCGGTCTCTTCTTCCACCGCTTTATTCAATAAATATCGACAGTCATCCGAAACCTCATAGGTAATCCGCATGACCAAATCTTTAATGATTGTCCGGTAATCCATTCGTGACACTCCTTTTTTTAATTTAACCCACTCCAATTACAACCGGGAGGCAAACCCGAGGCGGCGATAAGTGAAAGCTTTCGGTTGAAGCCGGGGGGTTGATTCCTGTAGTTGAAACACTCGCCAAACCCGTTTTAATTCGCCAAGTTGGCGCTGATTTCACGCAAGGCTTTGATGGTGAAGTCAATCTCGTCCTCAGTATTAAAACACCCCACACTAAAACGAACCAACCCGGTTTTGATGGTCCCTAAAGTCTCATGAGCCAGTGGGGCGCAATGCAAACCGGCTCTGGTTTCGATCTGGTAATTCTTATCCAGAATATAACTTATTTCCGTGGAAGCAATTCCCTCAAAATTTAAAGCCACAATTCCAGAATTATTATCCGGGGAATTTTTACTGTAAAACTTGATTCCGGGTAACTCCGCCAACCCTTCGTAAAGTCTTTGAACTAATTTGAATTTACGCTGATGGATATTCCGGATACCAATACTGTTAATATACTCAATTCCCCAGCGAAGGCCCACGATTCCGGGAGTATTTAAAGTGCCGCTCTCCATCAAATCCGGCATATCCTCGGGCTGATAAGGATTTTCCGAATGGCTGCCGGTGCCACCGTAAAGGAGGGAACTGATTTTTAAGCCATCCTTGACATAAAGTCCCCCTGTGCCTTGCGGCCCCAGTAAGCCTTTATGGCCGGGAAAAGCCAGCATATCGACATTCATGTCGAGAACATCAATGGGGATTGAGCCAGCCCCTTGAGAACCATCCAGTAAAAACAAGATCCCATGTTCACGGGCAATTTGGCCGATTTCTTGAATGGGATTAATGATGCCGTTCACATTGGATGATAATGTACAAATGATCATTTTGGTGTTTTTTTGGATACTGTTCCGGAGGTCCGCCAAATCCAATTCACCGAATTCATCGCCCCGGACGATAGTGATCTCAATTTGCCGCTCTCGTTCCAAGCTTTTTAATGGCCTGAAAACTGAATTATGTTCCATACATGTGGTAATCACATGATCGCAATTTTCAAGAGCCCCTTGAATCGCAATATTTAACCCTTCGGTGGCGTTTTTTGTAAAACAAAGCTGTAACGAATTTTGGATATTAAAAAAATTAGCGATGGTTTCCCGGGCTTCCATAACAGCCCGGCCTGAAGTCATCGACATCTCATGTCCACCACGGCCGGGATTGGCGCAATATTCCGATAAACACCGGCTGATTTCTTCCGTCACTTTGGGTGGTTTGGGAAATGTAGTCGCCGCATTATCAAGGTAAATCACACAAAAACCCCCTTTCGTCGCAGAGTATATACGGATGCAAAATGAAATGACTTAAAAAGAAATGATTTATAAAGAAATGACTTGCCGGTCCATTTTTTGATCGGCCATCTTTTGTAGTTTCATTTCGGTTTCTTCCATAATTTCACTCACTTGAACCTTTTTTCGGGCCAATAGTTCCTGGACCGTATTCAGGTCGGTTTCGCTGATTTTAATGGCCCTGGTGCAGACCAAGCCCGGTCGTGGCGGAGCGGGAACAACTTCGGCGGAAATACCATTGTCCCGCATGATTTTGTCCACCAGTAACATTTGTCCCGTGTTTCTCGAAATAATTAAATAATTTTTCCCTGTCATTGCCGACACCTCTGTTTTAAACAAATTCTTCCGTTTACGGTCCAATGTCACGGATCAAAAACTTTAGTAAGCATTGTTATTTCCGGCTTTCGACCCGTGACTGCTCCATGCCGTCAGTTCGATTGCCGTTTCGTATCCCAGAACCGGTTGCGGTTCGCCAGCAAATCTTCACTGACTTCCAAAACCCGGCTGGTCTCAAACATCCGGGTGAAGAAATCAAACTGCCATTTGGACGGCTGCTCGTTCTCGATCCCGTATTCATCAAGAAACCCTTTATCCTCCGGTTCCAACGCCTTCATTACCGCTTCGGGAATAACCTGTCCATACATGAGATTGACGTAATAAAAAGCGTAGTAAATGATTTTCTCGCATTTCACCCGCTGGCAGAAGGCGATCAATTCATTCCAGCGGATCTTGTCGCCAAACTTCTCCACAAACATCATAATATCCGCGAATTTATAGATTTTTAAGTCCCGCAAATCGTTAATCCAGTGTAATAAGGCCGCTTCTTTGTATAAATGGCAGGCCAGTTGCACCAAGAAATCCTCGTAATTCAAGATATAGGTCCTGGCGCCGTCAATATCCACCTCAATGGCCCGTCCCAATAATTCCGGGGTGTCAATCACGCATGGACAATTGCCTTTCCAAAGCACATCGAAGTTCAGATCCACCTGAAGCATCGGGGTAAACGGATTATCGGTCTTCTTCAGGCATTCCTGCAATTCATTGGAAGCCAGTTGTTGGAGCATCTTTTGTTTGCGGGTGCTGGGGATGATCTCCCCGGTGGCGTCGTCAACCTCACCCTGGATATATCCCAAATCCTCCAAAACCTTGACGATCTTGTCCCCATCCCGAACATCAATCAGAAAATCCAAATCATTGAAGGTGCGGGTCTCAATGGCCGGGTAAACCTTGGCGGCCAGGAAATTCCCTTTCAGGATGGCCACCCGGATGCCGCTTTTATTCAATTGGTCAAAGATCAGTTTAATCTCGGCGAAATAGGTCTTATTCCGGAGCATATAGACCTTGCTCTGGGTTTTCATCACCTTTAAAACTTCCTCTTCAATTTTACCGGTCAACCCCAAATTCTTTAAATGATAATACATTAGGTTTAGGGTCCGGTGGGTAATCCCCTGATATAAAATTTCCTTCCAATCCAGCCGCCCCGCCATGATCGTTTTAATCTCCGCGATATGGCTTTCGTTTAATACACCCCGTGAACATAACAGGGTTAATTTCCGTTCGGCGGTTAATTCATTGACTGTTAATGGCATTTCAAATTCTCCTCCTTATAGTGGCGCTAGTGCGCGTTCGCAAACTTTATTTTTTGCAGCCCGTCAATTATCTCATCCTCTAAGATTAATGCTTTAACAAATAACTCATCCATATCGGAACTGAATTTATATACTTTTTTTACCCGCATTTTGATTAAGTTGATCTGAATGGTGCGCCATATTTTGACACTTTTTTTCAGTAATTCGATCATCGGCTTAATATCCGAGGAATCAAAGTGTGATACATATTTCGTTAATGCTTTGGCCAACATCATTCGCCGGTTTGATATAAACTGGGTTTTCCAGATTAATAAATCGCCCAAAGTAATACTATACTGGGGTATCAATTGCAAAAAATCGAAAGAATCGCTTCGAAAATGGTCAATCATCCTGGCCAAGCCCTCTTTGCCGTAATAATAGGTGTATTTACCGGACTCAAAGGACGGATGCCGGTAGTTGGTGATTGTTTTGGAGATGACTGTTTTTACTACATGAAACAGATCCGATATCTGTTCTTTATCAATGGTCACATAGGAATAATTGAAGTAAGCATTGAAGGCGGGAATCAATTCCTGCTTTGTTATTACTCCAATGGTATTATTGCCGGCATATGGAATGTAACGCTCCGGCTCCCGGTTAAATGGGCCTTCAACATAGTATAAATGGTCTTGATCATGGCCGACTATCAGGAAAGTATGTTGCCATTGATAATTGGCCTGATAATATTCCTCGTCAAATGGATAGTCGAATCCTTTAAAATTATTAAAAAACGGTACCCGCATCATATAAGTTTGAATAATCACCGTTTTTCCCTGATCCAATAACGCTTCCACCTTGGAAAGCACCTTCACCCCTTGGCCCAGAATATAATGCTTTTTAAAACCAAATTCATTGATGGATGTATCCAAAAAACATATCTCATTAATCAAACCAGCGGCGGTTTCCTCAATTCCAAAGGTAGTGTCGCGTAAAAAAATTTCACAGATATCATCATCATCACAATTCAATTCCGTTTTTAAAAGATAATACAAACAAGCTTGAAAACAGGTTAGATTTGTAACTAGGTCTTCATCTTCCAGTGAACCATAGTACTGTATGGAAGGCAATTTAAGTTTCTGAATATCATCAGCCATCATGGCGGCTTTTTCGGTCATATTTTCCCCTGCTTTTTATGTAATGTAACAAAATCAATGCTAAATCCTAATTGTTTTCCTTTATCACTTCAATAATTTTCGGGATTTTGGCGCTTTCGAGATGAGTATAACAATAATCGTATACTTCAACCTCGGTTAAGGTTGCGTCCTCCCGTGGGATCACCGTAGCTTTGATTTTTTGGCCCAACAGCTCATCGGGAACTCCAGTCACTTTCACGGACTTTACTTTCGCGAATTTTAAAATCGTGCCTTCGATCTCCGCCGGATATACATGGAACCCGCCTTGATTAATCATATTGTCAGCCCGTCCGGCCAGATAAACATAACCTTCTTCATCCATATAGGCCAAATCCCCAGTTTTCAGTCCATGTTCGGTAAGGGTTCTTTGAGTCAGTTCCGGAGATTTATAATATCCAAGCATCACATTGGGTCCTTGGACATATAACTCCCCGATTTCTCCGCATTTTGGAGTTTGAAGATTGGCATCCATAAGGCTGACCGTACAATACTTCACCGGCTTCCCCACCGACCCCGCTTTGCGCAACATGTCTTCCGGCTTTAAATGCAACACCCGCGGTGAAGCTTCGGAAAGCCCGTATATATAATAAAATGCGACTCCCGGGTACATGGCCAGCAGCTGTTCCACATCTTCCCTTAAAAGTTTCGCGGCGCCGGTCTGAATATAACGCAAACTTTGAGTACTGTACTTCTCTTTTCGTTTATATTCGATAATCTGGCGCAAAGTTACAGGCACGGAGAAAAAGCCGGTAATCTTGTAATCTTCAATGGCTTTTAAAATGATCCCGGCATGCACGGCGCCGCTCAAGACCACAATGGTTGCCCCCACGGCAATACTGGCCAAAATTTCCCCCGTAACCGTACCCACCAGGGACATTGATTTAAGCACCAAAAGATTATCCGTGGAGGACATTTCCAGGTACTCGATGATCGCTTCCATATTGCTCAAAATATTGCGAGTGGAAAGCATAATTCCTTTCGGTTTTCCCGACGGGTCCGATAGATAAAAAAGCGCGGCCATTTCATGCTCATCCCAAATGGCGGCTGAAAACAGAGTAGTTTGACCCTCTTCGGGACCCACCCCGGAAACTTGATAACCCGCTTGCGTAAACTCGTTCAATACTTGAGCTTCGGGCAGATCATTCACCAGCAAAATCCATTGTAAAGACATGATTTGGCTACGGTCTATCTCCCGGAGGGCGTCCAGTAGTTTTTGGGAGGTAATTATCGCTACCGCTTCCGAATGTTGAATGATCTCCTGCAGTTTTAAGTCTTTGGCTTGCGGAGAAATTGGCGCTATAATTCCCCCAGCCATATTCACTCCATATAACGCGGCAATGAACTCGGCGGAATCCTCCAAATATAAAATCACTTTGGCTCTGTTACAGACGCCAAGACCGGACAATTTCGCCGCAATCCGCCGGGCATAATCATAAATCCCGGCGTAGCTGAATTCACGCCCGGGCGTTTGGGTTTGCCCTGTGACCGCCGTCTTGTCCGAATAAGTTTTGATGGAATGAATAAGCGTATCATAAATATTCATCGTCATTTACTTCCTGTCAATTTGCCGATAATAAAATCGGTAATGATTCCGATATTAGCGAAGTTTTCAAAGCTGAGCGAAGCGCTATCGACCTCGATATTAAATTCATCTTCCAAATCCACCACCAACTCGACCATCTTAATCGAATCAATCCCGTGATCGCGCCGGATTCTGGACTCCTCCATCACTTTGTCCGGGTTGAATACCGCGTGGCGTTTCACAATATTAATGACTCTTTCCAAAATATCGTTCCGATCTACAGTTGACATACCATTCACTCCTATTAAATATTGATAAGAACTCTAGTATGGCGTTCCCTAAATAACTATTAATGATAAAATATCAAAGAAGAACCCATACTTGGTAGAACGTTCATTCTGATTGTAACGTTATTAGAGAACGTTCTACTAGCAGCCCGCAGGCGCTTTATTTATAGCGTTGATTGACGACTTTAATCCGGCCCTCCTCCGCGGGAGCCACCTCACCTTTGTTCTTGATATACTCGGCGAAAACATCTTTCAACAAACCGCCCCGGCTCAACACCTTGGCGTCTTTCAATTCCTTGTAATCGTCGCCTCCGTTGTACAAATAATCATTGGTGGCTACTTTGTAATACTGATTCCGGTCCAGCGGTTTCCCATCCTTGGTGATACTCACCAATCTTTCCCCGGCGTTTTTGGAAGCATCGAAGGTATAACAAATCCCCGACACCTGCAAGAACGGTCCGTTGGAATCACCGGGATATAAACGCAAACCCCGTTCAACCGCTTTATAGATGGTATCGCCTTTTAACTCAATGGTAACCAGGGAATTGGAGAAAGGCAATACTTTCCCGATTTTATAAAGACTTATATCTCCTTCAGGAATACTTTCCCGGATTCCGCCGCCGTTCATCAACGTAAGATCGGCATTTCCAGCCTCCTTCATGGCATCCGCCAGCAAGTCCGCCAGGTTGGTTTCCTGAGAGCGTAACAAGGACCGGATACCGTTAAGTTTTACCTTGGCCGTGCCGATAACTTCTTTCCCTTTTTCAAAAGCAATCCTGTAATATTTTTGGGCTTTGGCTTCCATAGTTTTATTCACCCGGGTTTTATCACTGGTGGTAACTACTTTCCAATTGATCTTGGCGACCTGGTGGTTTTTAAAATAGATATCGGCGAGCCCCACATGGGTGGTCCAGGCGCCGGCTTCCGCCAGATAAGTATTGGTGCCTTCGATTTTTACTATGGACCGGTACAGTTTATGATAATGCCCGGCGAGGATTAAATCTATCCCTTTCACATGTTTGGCCAACTGTGTATCCACATCGTCACCCAGGTGTGAAATCAAAACGATGGCGTCCACCCGAGGCCTTAATTTGGCAACCACCCGGGAAGCAGCTTGAACCGGGTCCTCGATAGTTACGCCGTTATTATTCTCCAAGGCATTGTTGTATAGCAATGAAGAAGGTGTTGTCAAGCCAAACACCCCAATCGTAACCCCACCCATGTTGTAAATTTTATATTCTTCAAATACCAGCTTCCCCTTCTGATAAATATTCGCCGAGAAGATAGGAAAATTGATCTGGGATTTGATCTCCAGCAACCGTTGAAACCCAAAATTGAAATCATGGTTACCGGGAACCGTGGCGTTATAACCGAATAAATTAACAGCCTCAACTACACCTTGGCCTTGATCGATATTGGCTTCATTGGTGCCATGAAACATATCGCCACAATCCAAAACCAAGGTATTTTTATTCTGCCGCTTCACCTCATCCGTAATACTTTTGGCCAGAGGCAATCCCATAATCAAGCTTACATCTTCCAGACTATAATACCCGCCCACTTCATCATCATAAAGGATATGTCCGTGGACATCCGTGGTATTGGCGATGCTGATTTTCTGATCATATGCTTTGACGGTGGCCAATAACAAATCATCGAAATTCACATTTTTAACGATAAAAAATCCGGCCGCCGCCAATAAAATGATGGCGATTACAATCAAATTGGTGTACTTTTTCATGATCCTCTCGGCTCCTTTGCTTCCTTACTATGGTCGAACATGTTCACAGACTTGGATTACTCTTTAATTAAAGTGTTCATTCAGGTTATCCTGAAATGGCGGTTCTACCACATGGAATTGCCGGAACTGGAATAACGTTTCAAGCCGAATTTCCAGAACCAATATACCATAATGAACATCACCACGCCCACCACCGGCGTCAAGTATAAATAACCGTGCCAAAACATATTCAGATCCGGTTTTCCCAGGTAAAACTGGGCTGGAAAATAACTGACGAAGGCGAAAGGGATGATGAAAATCAATAGTTTTTGGATGATTCCGGGGTAGAAACTAATGGGATATCCGGCAAACCGCCGCGAATTGAAAAAAATCAAATTCCGCAAGTTAACGGTGCGGATGGCCCAAAAGCTGAAACAGGAAGAGAGCATAAAGACGGAAGCTTGAATGATGGCGCCGCCGATTAAAGCTAGAATATAGTAAGCAGTGTTCCAGAAATTCCAAACAATGCCCACCGAAAAGGCGGTTTTTAAAAATAAAATCACGCCAACCGCCCCATGCCCAATGGTGGCGCAGAAATCCACCTTAGCGGCGATGATTTGATACATAAGCCCCAGCGGCCGGATCAGGTAACGATCGAATTCTCCATTGTAAACCATATCGTCAAAATCCCGGATTCCGGTAAAAAAGAAGACGAACAGGGCATAGGATAAAAACAGGAAACTGTATAAAAAAAGCATTTCGTTCATTTCCCAGCCCTTGATATGCACAAACCGCTTCAGCAGCAGGTACATGACCACGATACTCACCATTTCCCGGCAAAACACGGCAAAAGCCAGTAATGAACGGTCTAATTTATATTCCAGCGTTGATTTCAAGTTCAAACGAAAATATTGATTGAATAATTGCAACGATTCTTTGATTGTAAAAGGACGGTATATCTTATCGCTCATATTAGCCTCCCTGAATTACCAGCCGTTTTGTGGCCCTGTTCCATAAAAGCTGGCCAACGCCAAGCAAAATAATCACCCAAATGGCTTGCCGGCCAAGACTGAACAGAATCTCATTCACCGGGATCTGGCCCAAATAAATGGAGATGGGTGTGAAATAAATTGAATCAAACGGCGTCAATTTAATGATATTGGACAATCCGGACGGCATGAACCACAAGGGCAATAAGGCCCCGGATAAGACCATAAGCAGCGCATCCTTAATGGTGATCAAGCTAAAGGTCCAGTAAAACCAGAATGAACTTACCCAGACGATAAAATTTAAATTATAAAGCACCAGATATGCCAAAAAAGCGCTAATCACAAAATATCCGGCCATCAGCAGCGAAAAAGGCGGCAATAACTTAAACAGAAAAATGGACAAAATTAATGCCGGTAATAATTGCATAAGCGTCCGGAAGAGTAAAGTGCCGATATTGTAAGAAAAAATATAAAATCTGAAATTAACCGGTTTCAAAAGATCGGTGGCGATGAGCCCGGAACGGACCTTATTCTCAATTAAGTATTCATCCATGACGAACATGGTTTGCATCAAAAAACTAAGAACAATATAGGTCGTGATTACCCGAAATCCGATACCGCTCAATACTGCTTCTTCTTCGTAAATTGCTTTCCAGATGGCGATATTTACAAAAATCATGACCATGGTGTTGATGACCCCGGCAAAATAATCGGCCCGGTACACCACGTTATTCTGGAACGATTTTTTGGCAAATTCCCAATAAGTCCTAAGCAAGGCTGATTCCCCTTCCGTAAATCTCACGGATGATGCTTTCAATTTCCGGTTCCTTGATGGTCAAATCCGCCACGTTATACTCCTTAGTTAAACCGGAAATCAAATTGGAGACCTGTATCTCATCTTTCTGGAACTTGAACCATTTTTTATTATCTTTGGCGTCTATGGTTTCTACCCCGGGGATATGGATGTCCCCATATATTTCATTAAATTCAACTTCCAAAATCCGGCTTTTTCCATATTGGTGTTTGATCTGATCCACGGTTCCGTCATAGATGATGATACCTTCATCGATAATGATCATCCGCTGGCAGGTTTTTTCGATATCTTGCATATCATGGGTAGTGAATAACATGGTAATCTGGTTTTCTTGATTCATGTATTTAATGAATTCCCGTATCTTCTCCTTGGCCACCACATCCAGGCCGATGGTGGGTTCATCAAAAAAGATGATCTCCGGGCTATGAAGCAAGGCTGCGGCAATATCCGCTCTCATTCGTTGCCCCAGGCTTAACTGCCGGACCGGCTGGGAGATAAATTCATGCAGCCCTAACATTTCATTGAAAAGTTCCATATTCCGCTTGAACACATTTTCGGGAACCCGGTAAATGTATCGCAGCAAATCAAAGGTATCCATAGCGGGCAAGTCCCACCACAGTTGGGTTCTCTGCCCAAATACCGCCCCGATTCTAGACGCGTTTTTCTTCCGATCCTTATACGGTGATAGACCGCCAATGGAAATGACTCCCGAAGTCGGCACCAAAATCCCGGTCAGCATCTTGACCGTGGTTGATTTCCCGGCGCCGTTGGGCCCGATAAACCCCACCATTTCCCCTTTGTTAATCGTGAAGTTGATGTCGTTCACCGCCCGTTTTACCTTGTATTCGGGTACCAGTAAACTTCCCAGGGCTCCCATCAAACCTTTTTTCCTGACATTCAATTTGTAATCCTTCACCAGATTCGTTACTTCGATTAAAGCCAAGTTGTAACCACCTTCTTCTTAAAATTACGGTTGAGCCTTAAACGGTATTTCAAAAATGATACTTCTGAATACGGTAGTCTTCCAAAAATCCTTCCAAAACCCCGGATGAACTGATCATCATTTCCCGGATATCAAACTCCCGCATCACGGTTAAAAGAATAAGCACCCCGGTAACGATAACATCCGCCCTTTTCGGGTTTAACCCCGGGATATTCTCACGTTCCGCCATAATCATTTTCACCAACTGTTGATACAGTTGCTCAATCTGCTCCTGGCTAATGGTCAACCCATGAATGGCGCTTTCATTTTCATAATTTTCTTGCCGGATCATGGTACCCAAAGTTTTAACCGTTCCACCGGTTCCAATGAGCTTGAGACCGTTTAGCGATATGGGTTGCTCACTCAATTTTTGACGGATATAACGGGTGATCATCTCTATTTCGGTTTCAATCACCGGATCATGCCGGATAAACATCTCCGTGAGCCGGACCGCACCCATATCTACGCTTTTTTTCCAGGCAATTTCGGTTTTATTGCCGGCTGTAAACTCGGTACTGCCACCACCGATATCGATGACCGCAAAGCTATCCCGGGCCTCCCGAACCAGGGCGCTACAGGCTTTAAAGGCGAAAAACGCCTCCCGTTCACCACTGATAACCTCAAGTGGAATTCCGTACAATTCCTTTACTTTCCCGATAAAGGCCTGGCGGTTATGAGCATCCCTGAGTACGCTGGTCGAAAAAATCGCCACCACTTTGGCGGTTTGGTCTTCACTTTTTTGGATTAACTCGCCGATGATCCGGATTCCATTTTCGATGGCTTCATCGCTGATACAATTGTTGTCATACATGCTGCGGCTTAAGCGATTTACAATCGTGCTTTTATCAATGATTTCCATTCCGCCGGCATGGTAACGGGCAATTAAAAATTTGGTGGAATTAGTACCGATCTCGATAGCAGATACTTTCATTCGCGTTTATCTCCATTATTCTATCTGTAATGATTGCCTTTTGAATGATATAGTTATTAACTTTATCGCACACATCAACACCAATTTCCTTGATAAAAATAATATTGCTCGTTTTCCGCAACTTTGGTTCCTGCAACAACTTGTAATATTGATACAACAATTTTTTCAGGTAATACAACTCTTTGTTTTTCAACAAGTTATTCCGGTGTATGGTTTGATTGGGATGAAACAGTATTTTGCCACGGTTTTTAATCCGTTCATAACAAATATGTAATCCGGTATCATAAAACAATATCATATCCGGTTTTCGGGAGAAATGACCGATAACTTTTCCCAGGACTTGATTTGAATGATTCACTTTATCACGAGTCAACCCGGTATAAACATACCGGTCAACGATAACCACATAATTTCTGCGCAATAATGGAATTATTTTGCCAAAATAATCGATAACAAAACTCAACCATTGCATAATACTATAGATGGTTGGCGATAGAATATTCATCGTATGAAACCGATTAATCATTCGGCGAATGGTCCGGTTGGAATTCCACTCAAAAAATGCCACCGGATACTTTTTGTTCCGAAAATATTCCATCAGGCGGTTCACTCCTTCACTCTTGCCGGAACCGCTGATCCCCTCGCAAACGATTAAAACACCTTTTCGTTCATTGAACACGAAATCTTTTTGTACCATATGAATCATTCCTTATTTCTTTCCGAACTTCATCAAACTCAAGATAATCCGATAATTTCATGAATCCCACATAAAATATGGCAGGAATATAAATAATTTTCAAAGTTAAATTATCTGTGTCCCCATCGAATGGAAATGTTTTTATTCAATGATACCAGTTGCCAAATAAATACTCTTACTTTATATATTATGACAAAAAACACCATTCCACAAGTAAAATAAAGTTATCTGAAATGATAATGGATTTCAATGATATTGGTGATCGCTTTTTTTCATCAAGCTCCAAAAACATCCGCTATGAAAATAATTAATTGGATTATTATAATATAAGTATATAATTCGGCCTGTCTCGTTTCAAGTAGCCTAAAGTCATGTTTTCATGTGCCAATCGTCACGGAATAAAAGTGCCGGATGTCATATTTTTTTAAATGAAAATTAAAAAACCTCCCCAAAAAGGAAGGCTAAACATTCATTGAAAACTATCTATCGAAAAAACTATTGGGCTGCCACCGGGGCATCTTCTCCGGTTAACACCGCTTTGCGGGATAGATTGATCCGGCCCTGCTTATCGATCTCAATCACCTTGACCATGATTTCATCTCCGGGATTGACTACATCCTCGACTTTGGCCACCCGTTCCTTGGCCAGTTGGGATATATGGACCAAACCTTCTTTCCCCGGAAGTATCTCCACGAAAGCGCCGAAATTCATCAGCCGGGTGACCTTTCCAAGATAATTGGCGCCAATTTCCACATCCGAGGTCAGGCGTTTAATGATCTCCTGGGCTTTCTCCCCGGCCTTGGCGTCAATGGCGGCAATAAAGACCCGGCCATCGTCTTCGATATCGATCTCCGCCCCGGTATCTTCAACGATCTTACGAATGATCTTACCGCCCGGCCCAATCACATCCCGAATCCGGTCCGGATCAATGGAAAAGCGTATGATACGCGGCGCAAAGGGTGATAGTTCCATGCGCGGTTCGGCGATAGCCGAAAGCATCCGGTCCAAGATGAACAGCCGGCCTTCCCGGGCCTGGGCTAAAGCTTGCTTTAATATGGCGCGGTCGATTCCTTTGACCTTGATATCCATTTGAATGGCGGTGATGCCGTCTTTGGTTCCGGCAACCTTGAAATCCATATCGCCATAATGATCTTCCATGCCCTGAATGTCGGTGAGAATCGCAAAATTATTCCCATCCTTGAGTAACCCCATGGCTACTCCGGCCACCGGTTTGCGGATCGGAACTCCGGCATCCATCAGAGAAAGCGTACTGCCGCAAACACTGGCCTGTGATGATGAACCGTTGGACTCTAAAACTTCGGAAACCAACCGGATGGTGTATGGGAATTCCTCTTCGGTGGGGATCACCGGCACCAACGCCCGCTCCGCCAAAGCTCCGTGGCCGATTTCACGCCGGCCCGGACTGCGTACCGGACGTACTTCGCCGACACTATACCCCGGAAAATTATAATGATGAATATAACGTTTGGATTCTTCCTCCCCCAAACCGTCCAGGATCTGTTCCTCGCTAACCCGTCCCAGAGTACAAACCGTCAGTACCTGAGTTTGGCCCCGGGTAAACAATCCGGAACCATGAGTTCTCGGCAGTATTCCCACTTCGCAGGTAATGGGCCGGATCTCCGTCAAACCGCGCCCGTCCGGACGAATTTTTTCCACGGCGATCATCTTGCGGACTTCTTCATTAACGATTATTTCCAAAACTTCATTGATGCTCTTTAATGAAGCTTCATATTTTTCGGCGAGGGCTTCCTGGAAATGCGTTCGCACTTCAGTCTTCACCTGTTCAATCAATTCCTCGCGCAACAACTTGTCAGCGGTTTTAATGGCAGCCACCATCTTGGCAGTGGCAAACTCACGAACGGCCTGGTCAATCTCCGCATCCGGCTGATATAAAACCGGAACAATCTTTGGTTTACCCACCTGATCGCGAATCTTCTCGATAAAAGCGACGATCTCCTGAATCACCGAATGGCCGAACATGATTGCCTCCAGAGCGTCATCCTCGGAGATCTCATTGGCGCCGGCTTCCACCATCATGATTGCATCCTTGGTTCCGGCAACCACTAATTGCAAGTCGGTTTTTTCCATTTCAGCCACCGTAGGATTGATGACAAAAGTCCCATTGATCCGCCCGACTTTTACACCACCGATGGGTCCGGCAAACGGTATTTCCGAAATATGTAATGCGGCCGAAGCACCAATCATCGCTGCCAAACCAGGTTCATTATCGGGATCAACCGATAAGACGGTGGCTGCAACCTGAACATCATTCCGAAATCCTTCAGGGAACAAAGGCCGAATCGGACGATCAATCATTCTAGCTGCTAAAACGGCACTTTCCGGAGGCCTGCCCTCCCGTTTGATAAAACCACCTGGAATTTTACCGACTGCGTATAGCCGTTCCTCATAGTCAACCAATAACGGAAAGAAATCGATTCCTTCCCGGGCCTTAGTGGCCATAACCGCAGTGACTAAAACGGCGGTATCACCAAAACGGACTAATACCGAAGCATTGGCCTGTTTGGCGAACTTATCGGTTTCAATGATCAGAGGACGACCAGCCAAGGTCATCTCCCATTTTTGCATTCTATAAATCCTCCTTAACGAACTTCACTGATACTCTGAATTAACCTTTCTTCACAAAAAACCATGAACACTTTTTACTTCGATAGAATTTCCCCGGCAGAGTTTGTTGAAAAACAAACTTTGCCGGGTAATTATTAGTATAACCTGCTCCACTATTTTCAAAAGCAGTCGCCGAAAAAACGATAAACTGTTTAAAATAGAAAGAAAAGCGGTTTTAACCGCCTTTCCATTATTTACGAAGTCCTAGCCGCTCTACGATTGCCCGATACCGCTGAATGTCCTTGACGCTTAGATAATTGAGTAAACCGCGGCGCTGACCGACCATCTTTAATAATCCCCGCCGGGAATGATGATCTTTTTTATGAATCTTTAAATGCTCGGTAAGATAATTGATCCGTTCGGTCAGAATGGCGATTTGAACTTCTGGGGAACCGGTATCGCCATCATGAAGAGCATGTTTACTAATGATTTCCTGTTTCTTTTCGGTGTTTAAAGCCATTAAAATCACCTCCTTTTGATTATACACCAGCCCGCCGGTAAAAAATGAATTTTACCATGGCGTTTCTGGATTTTACGCCACCCGCCGCGTGGTACGTTGGAGCGTCGAACCACCCAGCCGGGGACTTGTTTTTGGTTTTCGTTGATTCGCCAAAACCAAACCTATTTTACCACAAAACATGGTATGTGTAAACTGAATCTACTCTACCCCTCTGAAATAATGGCCTTTGGTAATACCACGGCCAGAATATTTGATCAGCGCGTTGACTGTCGCCTCGGAGTCCGCCCGGTTCCACCGCCCCTGTTCGAGCTTCTCCAGCGCCGTTTTGTAAACTTTACAAAAATAACCCACTTCCGCCGCGGTATGTATCTTAAGCTCCAAACGCAATGTCAGCGGCCCGGGTTCAATAAGCGTCTTTAAATCTTCATATAAGCAAAGATCCTTGCTGTTAAACAAATGCATCCGGCAAAACCGGTCGGTAACCACCGGAAAATCCAAGTTTAACCGGTCCCGCAGACAATAGGATTCATTTTCGGAAGCGCACCCATTGCTGCACCGGGGGCAGGATTCATCGCGGGATAAAATCGATCCAACCGGACAATACTCGGCAATCATTAATTCCAAAGGGCCCTGCACCAAACACTCAAGTCTTAGCCCGGATTTCCGGGAATATAAGCCGTGAATTTGTTCCATGGTCAGTTCCGGTGAAAGTGTAATCTGTTCCAGGCGGGGGCCTATGAGTTCCTTCATGCCCTGGATGCTGCAATCGTTAAAAATATTTATGGAATAATTAAGATAAACCGGCAGTTTACTTTCATTGAGGACGATTTGCAGCGCCCCTAAATTGGAGACCATAACTCCATCGGCCGCCAGGGTCAATATTCCTTTAAGTTCCTCATGTCCATAACCTGAACCTAACTGTTCCTCCCGCTGAATCCTGGGTAAGTTAATGATCAAGCGGGCTCCGGATTGCCGTGCCCGGTGGATGGCCTCGCATAAATTGTTCCGGCTCCATCGAAAACCCGGATCATTCACTGACAGCAATTCATCGCCCCCGGCGTAAATTAGATCAGCCCCGTTTTCAACAGCGGCAATCACCCCGGCTAAATCACTCACCCATACACTGAGTAAAGGCCGACCGGCGGGTCCGACCGGGGAGTTGAAGGCGCTTTGACAACCAGAAAGCGGATCTTTGATTTCAGTAACAGGCTCCTGGCGGTTACCACCGCTTGCTCGGGTACCCGTCAAGGTTGAACTTTTCAAAGCGGTGATGGCCCTGCGGCGGGTCTGGTTGAGTTCACTCACCGGGATCATCAACTGACTCGCCAGCCGGGAATGAAGCTTCTCCAAGCGGTAAAAAGTATCCCCCAGCCTGCCTAGCTGTTCAGTAAGAACATCTTCGGTTAGTGGCCGGTTCCGGGCAATTTGCAATGGAATATCACTGGTGGCCGTCCCCCGATTGCCCCGGTAATCGATATAAGTAACCTTTAGTTTCCCGCCGGACTCACCCTCGACGATGGCCTCACAAGGGATTTTTAAGTCAGGATTTTCGATAGCGATGGCCTGTTTCGTTTCATTGCTGCTTTTGATCGAAAAAACTTTAAAAACCCGGTCGCCCGGGAATACTTTCCCTTTCAGCGTAAAGCTAACCGCCATTCCGGGTCCCGCTGTCATCAGCGCCTGCCCATCCTGCTCCAGACCGGCAATGGCGGAAGTTACCCGGCCGCCTTTGCTAACCCAGACTTCAATTTCGTCCCCTTGGTCCAGGGCGGCTTCCAACTTAATCACTACCCGGTTCCGGGAATAGTCCGCTTTCAAAATCCGGCCCAGGTAAATACCCCGGTTATTAGGCCGTAAAAAGCTCATCATCGGATAATTCCGTTTACCATCAAAATAACCGGTAGTAAAACCCCGGTTAAAGGCCTGTTCCAGTTCCTGAAGTTCTTCAGGACGAACCCGGAATTGTTCCGGTTCACGGGCATAACGATCTAACACGGTGCGGTATGTCTTGACCACACTATAGACATACTCCGGCCGCTTCATCCGGCCCTCAATTTTCAATGAAGCCACTCCCGACTGGACCAGTTCGGGGATCCTGGTGATTAAAGCCAGATCTTTCGGAGAAAGTAAATAAGGTCCCTCCGTTAGGACCGGTTTTCCCGACTTCATCAGCTGATATTCCATGCGGCAGGGTTGAGCGCAACGGCCCCGGTTGCCGCTTCTTCCCCCAATCATACTGCTCAATAAACACTGCCCGGAATAGCAAATACAAAGAGCTCCGTGAATAAAAATTTCAATTTCGATTCCCGACAGGCGGACAATGGTGGCCACTTCTTCACCAGTTAACTCCCGGGCCAGAATCGCTCGTTTCAGACCCCATTCTTTCAAAAAAACAGCCCCGGACAGATTATGAACCGTCATCTGGGTGCTGGCGTGAAGCGCCAGAGAGGGCAAATAACGGTGGGCCAAGTGGATTAAACCCGGATCTTGGACGATTACCGCATCCACCCCGGCATGATAAAGCGCCACCAGAAAATTGATAGCTTCTCCAATCTCGGAATTATTGATTAAGGTATTTACAGTAACATAGATTTTTCGCCCATGAATATGGATGAATTCAGCGGCTTCCCGCAATTGCCGATCATCAAAATTGGAGGCAAATTGCCGGGCGCCAAAATGTTTCCCGCCTAAATAGACCGCGTCCGCTCCGGCGGCAATCGCCGCTCTCAGCGCCTCCCAGTCACCCGCCGGCGCCAGCAGTTCCGGTAGTATTATTTTCGGACCCGAAGTTGTCATCCCGGACTCCCTCTACTCCTAAGTATTCGAGCACCATTGGATAAATATCCAATATCGAACTCACTTTACTGAATCGATGCGCTTCCGCGCCAACCACAATCGTCGGCACCCGGTTAAGAGTGTGCGTTTTAACCGACAAATTCTCGATATTTCCATGATCACTTACGATTAACAAGGTTAAATTAAATTCCACCATCCGTTCAGCAACAACACCCAAAAAAACATCGATCCGGTGTAACAAGGTCAAGGCCAAATCCCAGTTTTGAGCATGTCCGCAATGATCGGTCTGGAAGTATTCAAACAGTGTGAAATTATTCCGCTTAGCCTGATTTAATAGATAACCGGCCGCAGTTTCCGGTTCCAACAGCGGCGCATCATAACCCCGTTCCCGTAATTTTTCGTTGGTAATATCCTGAAAGACCGCTTGTCCGTTCAATAAATCGGGGAACATCAATAAGCGGCATTCTCCGGCCAGAGCAGCAGTGGTGGTCACCGAATGGCGCCACTTGCCCCGGTCCACCGCCTCAAAATACTCTTTGGTAAAAGTATTGGCAAAAACCGCCCGCTTGCCGGAACGGTTAATGGCCTTAAACAGATTATTTCGATATAATATCTCCCGTAAAAACCGGGTGGGAAACCCGCTGATATGGCGGCCTGCCAATCTTGCCGCGTTGACGCCCGTAAACAAAGCAGTTTGACCGGTGGCGCTTTGGGGAATCCCGGCCACTCCCAGGGTGGCATCCGTTGGCTTAACCACCAAACCGGATCGGACAATTCCAGCCCCGATGTCATCTTCAGTCAAAAGTCTGTCTCCCAAAAGTTTTTTCATGAAAGGCATATCCGCCGCCATAAAAGGATTCAGCGCC
Organism: Bacillota bacterium; assembly: GCA_023436305.1. GTDB lineage: Bacteria > Bacillota > UBA4882 > UBA8346 > UBA8346 > JAEZJQ01. The sequence goes on along the minus strand of JAEZJQ010000017.1, from coordinate 24,811 downwards.
GCATCCCCCGGTCCAAGGCCGAACCCATCAATAAAAACCATTACGATGGACATCTAACTTTCCTTTTTCATAATAATGATTTCCCGAAGCGATTTCAATTCGGCGCGCAGCGCGGTAACTTCCTGATATAATTCATTGAAGACCGGACATTCCTTAACTGGCGCCCCCGATAGTTTCAATATCGGACAATCGTCTTGCTCATCTTTTAATATTACACTGAAATTACCGCAGGCTTCAAGTACCCCCTGAGCAACTTGCGATATATTGGCCACTCCCAGTTTCCTCAATTCTTGCCGCAGATCGGATCGGGAAATATGTTCTTTGGCTAAATTTTTCTCAAGTAAAACTCCGTCCTTGACGAGCAAGGTAGGCTTCCCTTCCAGCAAGCGCGCGAAAAAAGGCGAACGGTAAGTAAGCATGGACAAAAAAAGCTCCAATCCGCCCAATAAACCCAACATATACAATCCCTTTTGAAAAGAAATCTGCTGATCCAAAGCAACGACTACAATGACATCACCAATTCCGGCCATAATCACCAGATCGAACAGCGTAAGCTGCCCCAATGCCCTCTTTCCCAAGATCCTAACCAAGGCTAACGCTGATATATAAATAGCGATAGGTCTAATTACCCACTGAACCACGGTTAACCAATCCAAATAATCGCCCCAAGTCTCTCCTGTCTTTAATATTTATACACTATACCCGGCGTACCGTGTTTTATTCGCCTTACGCTATAACGACACACCATTTTTTATTACTGCGTCCTTCCGCACACCGGGCATTTACCCCGAACCCTGGCGGGCTCCAGGTTAGGCCAGACTTTGCAGTCAGTAACCCCTATACTTCCTATTTTTTCATAAGGGCATACTCCGTTTATCATGTGGTATCCTTCAAAAGTCAGACAGCCATCACTGAGCCGGTGGCATTTTGGACAATAAGTCTGTGGATAATACGATAACCCCTGTTTCACCAACCTCCGGTAATGCACCTTCGCTCCACAGGCAACACAAATGGCTCCGGAAAGTTTCCGTTCATTAATGCCCTTGAGCCGCACGCCATCCGGTGATACCACCAAGCGCGGAATATCCGGCGGTAAAGATCGGTCTTGTATAAAATAAAACAACGATTCCAACCGGAGCAGATCTTTGGCGAAAGTTGAAGTTTCAATGGGCTTGTGTAAAAAATTCCAAGGCGTGGCAATAATGATCAACAGTATAATTAAGATAATAATTGCCGCTTTAACACCGCCAAGCAAAGCGCCCATTAAACCGTCAATTAGGGCCACCGGTTCATCCTTATTGGCCACATGCCAGCGTCTCCCGATAAAGCTTACCGTCCCGCTAATTATGATCACAATCAAAATAAACCCGATGATATTCGAAAGCGGCACCGAACAATTAAGCAGCTGCGCTAGATATTTCCCCAGCCGTTGATAAAAATAAAACGCCAACAGTAAGGCAAATACACTACCAAGCAAATCGAAGAATTGCTGTACGAAGCCCTTACGGTATCCTAAAAAGATAAAAAGGCCAAGAACCGCCCCAATTACCCAATCCAACCAGGTCAAACCATAAACCTCCTAATTTTTGGACCTTCTTTGTTCCAGACATTGATATTCTTGCCGTAATTTATAAAGTTCATCCGCTATTTTCAACGCCGCCAGGACAGCCACCTGGCTTTTGATCAACTTGGGGTTGGCGCTTATTATGCTTTGAATAACCGACTCCAAATACTTAATGATCGATTCCATATATTCCGGCTGATCCGATCCTTTGACCACATACTCATCGCCCATGATATCAAAGATATAACTATTTTCGGCGGCGGTTGTTTTTTTATGGACAATCATTGATTTTACACCTCGATCCTTACCAATTACCGAAGTCTTTTGCCACTCGGAGTCCCCAGCAAATGTTCTGTTATTAAAATTGGCTGTTTTAAAAAAAATTCCTTCCGCTAAGAAGGAAGACATCAATTATCTTGTATTTAATTATCGGTCCGCAGCTTCATTTTAATCATATTATTCGGAGAAGCATTTTGGATACCGCTTTCAAACTTCGATAACCACATTCAATAAATATGGCAGACACAATAGTATCCCGCAAAAAAGCAAATAGGCCATAATCGCCCACCAGGATATAAAAATTTGCCTCATGTGGCGCAAATATTCCCGGATAGTTAGCAGATATTGAACCCAGGTTATAACATCCATTTCTTTAAAATTGGATTCATTATCCCTTTTATATTTCGACCATTCAATATACGGCTCAAGTTGCCCATCAATCGTCCGAATCGCCTCTTCACGCCACCCCCAAACCTTTTTAAAGAACATTAAAAACAACCCCACGCCTGTACAGATTACTGAAACTACCAAGAAATAACTATATAAAACCGTATCCACCAGTAGAAAATTAGCGATATATAAATAAACAAGAATCATGAACAGAGTTATCAGTAGACCAAGTTGTACATTTTCGATCCACAACCGGTTCCAATACTGGTATGAAACCCGCAACTGAAAGCGGGGTAGTTGCCGCCAAAATTGAAAAACAGAAATGATGATTTCCGCAAACCATGCCAGAAATATACTTAAAATAAGCCCTTCCAGGAATATCAAAGGTAGGTCTTGCCAATTAAACGAACTTTCGCCTTGCACCTCGAGAATGATTGGGGAGAATTTTAAACCCAAAAAAACTAATAAAAACAGACCCGCCGCCCATTTAAAAGCCCGAGGGTTTCGGGCATCCCGAAATAACAATTGTCTGCCCAGATATATGATAGCAATCAAGCCGCTTTGACAAAACTGCATGATTCGTAATTCCAAATAATTCAACCGGCTCCTATATACCTCCTGAGATAAAACGAACCAGATAGCGGCTAGACCAAGATAAAGAATAACGCTATACCAGGCGGGCCGGACGCCCTTTTTTAGCATTTGTGTCTGAAAGAATCGCATTCGAAAAACACCTCCGTTTTTGGTACAATCTATGTCTGGAGGAGAGGGGTTATTACCGAATGCAAAAAACCTTTCATCCCTAAGGAAAAAAGGTTAATCGTGACTCCTAAAAAAACTAATACCGTTTATATAAACAATTCGTAAGTAACCGGAAAAACGGAAATAATCCAGCTTTCTCCCATGTTCGAAAAAGCACTCTAACTCAATTGCGTGAACAAAAGAAACCCTTAAAAAAGTATCACCGAAAGGTTATACCTTCAAACGCAATAAGTATAATGCCCGGAAGAGAACTTTCAACCAACCGCCCAGGAAAACTTTTCAAACAAATTTTCCCGCCACCGTTTTTTGGAAGCAGTTTCTTCCGTCATTGGCGCGCGCATCCACGGGTAGGTGGCTATGATATTCAATTAAAAAAGCGAGGCGTAGATAAGCACTTAGATTGTCTAAGTAATTATATCGGGCTGGTTCTAACAATTTCCCGGTATATTAAATAGGCGGTGATAGAACCGGTGGATTCAAAAACCTTCCAAAAAAAATCCGCTGACAATTTCACTTCATCTCAACCCCTTTTTCACTGACTGTTGTCGTGAAATCGGTTACCGCAACGCTCTTTACTAATTATAACAGAGCCATTTAATTTTTACAAGTATCCATAATGAAAAGCGTTGTGAAAAAACCTAATATTTAGCTTGTAAACGTTGACGAACAGCTTCATAAGTTAATATTCCCGCCGCCACAGCCACGTTTAGCGATTCCGCGCGGCCTGGTTGTGGTATTTTAACCCATTGCAATGAAAAATCCTCCCAGATGGAATTAATTCCCTGTCCTTCGTTCCCGACTAGAAATACAGTGGGGGGTACTAGGTTCACTTCAAAAATATTCTGTTTGGCCGCGGGCGCGCCGGCTACGATTTGGACTTTGGCCCGCCGGGCTTCCTCAACAATAATTTGAGGCGTCACATTCCGGTAAATCTTTTGCGAGAAGACCCCGCCCATGCTCGCTCTTACCACTTTTCCCTGATAAGGGTCGGCAGTTTGCGGTGTAAAAATCAGCCCATCCAAACCCCCGGCCCATGCTGTCCGAATAATGGTACCTACATTCCCGGGATCTTGCAAACCATCGATAATTAATCCCAACCGAATATTCGTAAAATCCAGTCCCGGATTGTCGGGAATGGTTATTGCCGCCAAAATCCCTTGTGGATTTTCAGTTTCGCTGATTTTGGCAAATACAACTTCACTCACTTCGTGACCTTCATGGCGGGCTTGCAGAATTTTAAGCAACAATTGCCCTTCCGAAGTTGAAGTCAACTTACTACACCAGAAATACCGGTGTATTTGAACCCCGGCCCGGACCGCCTCCTGGACCAGGTGAATTCCTTCCGCCAGATATAGGTTTTGTTCCAAACGGCCTTTTTTATGATGTAAACTGCTGGCCATTTTAATAAGATCATTGCCAGCGCTGGTAATCATTGTCGTTCTCCCTCTTCATGCTTGATACGCCAGGTATTGATCAAAATCATCCAAAAACTCTTCAAAAAACAACAGGAAGTATTCAGGAGTAAATGCTGAAATATGAGGCAAAATCAATATATTGTCCAAGTCACGCAATGGGCTTTCGAACGGCAATGGTTCGGTCTGAAACACATCCAGACAAGCAAAATGAATCTGTTTGCTTTTCAAAGCTTCATAAAGAGCAGCCTCATCCACGCAATTTCCCCGCCCCACATTATAAACCGCGGCGGTTGGTTTCATTGACTTGAGTTCGGTGGTGCCGATGATATTATTGGTACTTTTGTCCCTGGGCAGGATAATCACCAGGTGATCAACAAAGGGCAAATATTTGGGAAACAAATCGAAAGTGATTTGTTCATCCACATCGGGGGATGGGCTTTTTACAGTGCGTTTGACCCCAATGTTGAACATTCCGAAAGCTTTCGTCAACTTGGCCACATACCTCCCAATGTTTCCAAGTCCTAAGATCATACAGGTTTTACCCCGTAAGGTCCACAGCTTATCCTGCAAGAACCGGTCACACCACTCGATTTTTGTCTGAACCCGGTAAGCCGAACCCAATCCCCGGGCTACGAATAACATCATTCCGATGATGGTTTCTCCCATGATTTTCCCGTGAAACCGTCCAAAACTAACTTTAATTCCCTGCTTTATCAAATCCGTTTCCGCAATCCGCTCCTTGCCGGCAGAGTAAGTGGCTACCCATTTCAGCTTCGGCGCCCGCCGGATCCATTCCGCTTTAAAATCAGCCACCAGTGCAATCTCCGCTTCCGGTAACCATTTAAAAAAATCGTCGGCTGTTTCGCAATACCTGAAATCAAACCCTTGGTTCGCCAAGTGATGCGGCACCTCGGGAGGAACCGTCAAATAGTATTCCAGCGTATTTGGCTTAAGATAACAAATCGCTTTCCGGTCCAAGATCTTATCTCCTCCATAAGCGCACAGGAGCGCAAGGTTTACATAACATCCGTCCCCAATTAGTTAGCACCATAAATAAAAGCCCGCCTCATATCTGCGGGTTTTTTAATAAAATAACTGCCCCTGTAAGCCGAGTTCTGTACCTATAGCGTCGCTACAGGCGGTAACCATTTATCTTGAACGCCGGTTGCCCGGCGCTTCCAGCGACCAACCCGGAAGCAAAGCGAGCCGCATTTTCCGGCAACATTGCTGTCCACCGGTATTCTTAAGCTGCAAAGCAACTTAAAGCTGCATCAGCAGCTTAGAGCTGTATGAACAACTTAAAAACTCTTCCCTATTTGGTCTTGCTCCGGATGGGGTTTGCCGAGCCAGCCGATTCCTCGACTGCTGGTGCGCTCTTACCGCACCTTTTCAGCTTTGACAGCTTTCACGTTAAATCAATTCCTTAATTTAAATGCGAAAGATGACGTTTCCTTTTCTGTGGCACTTTCCGTGGGGTCGCCCCCCCTGGACGTTATCCAGCATCCCGCTCTGTGGAGCTCGGACTTTCCTCATGACTAATATTCAACGGATACCAATATTCGAAGGATAATTAATATTCGAAGAATATTAAATCACGCGGTTACCCGAGGCAGTTATTTGTATTCAGTTGTCAATTTAGTCTAACATATAAGGGGTGGAATGTCAAATTGTATGGTAATCGACTTTGATTTCACGAAATACTTCAATATTTAGACAAATAACGGAACCAACTTCCGCAATCGTAAAATTTCCAAGTTCATATGGATTGAATAACTCGCAGCTTAAAATTCAAAACTTAAAATTCAACTCACAACCCGCAACTCGGATTACTCACAACTTTTATTAATAGTATAAAATCCGGCCGCAATTTTCACAGCAGGTAATGATGTCGTCACCCCGTTTCACTTTCTGCAGCAGCATATCCGGCAAGCTAACGTGGCAAGCCCCGCAATTCCCCGTTTTAACTTGCGCAATACCGACACCATGATGGGCGCCGGCGATCTTGTGAAAACGGGCCAGCCATTCCTCGGGTACTTTAGGCAACACCTCACTTAATTCATTTTCCAATCCCGTTACTTCAATATTTATCTCCCGCAACCTTTGAGATGCCAAAGTTCTCAACGACGCCAGTTCCTGTTCGCAAGCGGTTTTCCGTTTTTGAAGATCCGCGATTTGCGCTCCCAAACTTTCATCTTTCTCCATTCCTAGAATAATCTCATCCTCCAGTTTACCGGCGGTTTTCTTATATTCCGTCACTTTTTGCTCAATCAGCCCCAGTTCCCGGGAATTGGTTACTGAACCGCCATATAGCTTTTTTTCTTCCGTAGCTAAATGTTCCTCGCTGGATTTTAACTCAAGCTCCAATTTCCGGTTGGAACTTCGCAGGTTAATCCGTTTTTTTTCAAATCCGGCCAATAAGACATTAATCTCTTTCAGCGCCGTTTCGATTTGAGCTGCCTTCGGATCGTTTCGGACTAGCTCTTCGCCTTTCTTCAATGCTTGTAACCGGCTTTCAATCGTCTGGATTTGAAATAAAATTGGAAGATATGCCATTGTATACTCCTCCGCGTAAATAAAATGTGAAGGTTAAAGGATGAAGGGCGAAATAAAAAACAACCTAGTTATACTTTTTTCTTTTTTCACACTTCACTCTTCAACACTTCACCTTGATGAATAATCCGGTATGGTTCCGTCTTAGCGGAGACAACCGGTAGAAATGCAAGTTCGCTAAATATTTTCTGCAAATAATCCATTACCAACGGGATAAAGCAGTGTTCAGTAGTCCAATGACCAGCTTCAACAACCGCTAAACCGCTATCTTTTGCGGCGTGAAAATCATGATAACCCAGTTCGCCGGTTAAATAAGCATCAGCGCCCCGGCTGATTGTTTTATAGAGTAAGCTACCACCGCTTCCGGTACAAATCCCCAACCGTTTGACTTTCTTTTGAGGTTCACCCACGATTCTCAGAGTTTTGGCCTCTAATTTACTTTGAATAATTTTGCACAAGTCTCCAAATTCCACGGTCTCATCGAGATTCCCGATACACCCCAGGCCGTGCGGTGAGGAATTAAGTAACGGATAAACATCCACGGCCGGTTCCTCGTAAGGATGGCTCGCATAAATCGCCTTTAATACCCGGGGAAGATCCCGCCGGTCGGCAATCATCTCCAAACGAACTTCGGCAACAGTTTCAAACTGGTTCACTTCTCCCAAATAAGGCCGGGATTCGCTACCCGGCCGAAAAGTTCCGTTCCCCCGTAATTCAAAGGAGCATTCGCTATAATTCCCGATAATCCCCGCCCCCGCTTGGGCCATGGCTTCCCGTACCGCGATGAGATGGCTCTCGGGAGTAAAAACGATGAATTTACATTTTTCCGAAGAAACCATTTCAATCGGGGTGCACTCTTTTAAACTCAGTAAATCAGCCAAATAGCTGTTTAAGCCGTGTCTGGCCTTATCTAGATTAGTATGAGCGGCAATAAGAAACAAATCATTTCTCAATAGAGTACTTAGATAATACCCACCTGCAGTTTCCGGATTGACTTGAAAAAACGGTTTGAACAACAATGGATGATGGACGATGAACCCATCAACTTTTTGGCTTAAACCTTCCTCCAGCACTTCACGGTTTAAATCCACCGCCAATAATACCCGTTGAACCTTCCGGTTCGGGCTGCCAATCTGTAAGCCCACATGGTCCCAGCTTTCAGCCAGATCCCAGGGCGCTAGTTCATTTAAAGCTTTTACGATCTGCTGTACGGAAACCAAACAAAACACCTCATTCGTTTTGAAGTTATCAATTATAAAAAATACCGGATAAATGCAGCAATTCGAAGTTAAGACTCTGGTATGATTATAGCATATTGTAGCACCGCTACAATTCAAATTATCCATAATTTTTGTTCAACAACAAACTTTTAATCCGTTTTAACCCACTTAATCCTGGTCAAAAATAAAAAAAGTGGGCTATACCCACATTCTTGCTATTGAACCCCTTGATTATTATATTGGTGGGCCCACTCGGATTCGAACCAAGGACCGATCGGTTATGAGCCGACTGCTCTACCGCTGAGCTATGGGCCCGAAATCGCGCAGGCGCGCGAAGCAATAAATATTATATAACATTTATCTGAAAAAATCAACCGCTATTTATCACATTTTGTTAAAACCGCTTGCCAAATATAATCAATCCAAAAAATCTTTCAGCTTTTTGCTGCGGCTGGGATGCCGTAGTTTACGCAAAGCCTTGGCCTCGATTTGCCGGATGCGCTCACGGGTGACGTTAAAGATCTGGCCGACTTCCTCCAAAGTCCGCGCCCGGCCGTCATCCAGCCCAAAGCGTAACCGTAATACTTTTTCTTCCCGAGGGGTTAAGGTATTGAGCACATCTTCCAACTGTTCCTTAAGCAACCGGAAAGAGGCAGCTTCAGCAGGCGCCGGCGCATCCTGATCCTCAATGAAATCGCCCAAATGACTGTCTTCTTCCTCACCGATAGGGGTTTCCAGCGAAACCGGCTCCTGGGCAATTTTAATGATTTCTCTTACCCGTTCCGGACTCATCTCCATTTCCTCGGCGATTTCCTCAGCAGAAGGTTCGCGTCCCAAGGTTTGCAAAAGTTGACGGGATACCCTGATTAATTTATTGATAGTCTCCACCATATGCACCGGGATACGGATGGTTCTGGCCTGATCGGCGATAGCCCGGGTGATGGCCTGTCGGATCCACCAAGTGGCATAAGTACTAAACTTATAGCCCTTACGATAATCGAATTTCTCGACCGCTTTGATTAAGCCTAAGTTTCCTTCCTGGATTAGGTCCAAAAATAGCATTCCCCGGCCTACATATCGTTTGGCGATACTTACCACCAACCGCAGATTGGCCTCAGCCAACCGGCGTTTCGCGTATTCGTCACCAGCCTCGACTTTCCGGGCCAATTCGATTTCTTCAATAGCGGAAAGTAGTGGAACTCTTCCGATCTCCTTCAAATACATCCGCACCGGGTCATCCAACGCAATACCTTCCGGAATGGTGAGATCAATCTCCACCTCTTCCTCTTCGCCCTCGCCCGGAAAAGCTTCCTGGTCATCGGAAATATCGTCACTGGTATCCGGTAGAATCTCAATCCCGTTGCTGGTTAAGGTTTCATAAACCTCATCAATCTGATCCGGAGAAAGATCAACCTGTTCTAAGGTATCCATTATTTCCCGATAAGATATAATCCCTTTTCGCTTGCCTTTTGCGATCAGCTCTTTAATTCCCTCAATATTTGGCAAGGCCTTTTCTTTACTCAAAGTCCGTTTACCATCCTTCCCCGGGGAGGAGACCTCACACATTCAATCTCCTCTGGTATATATTCCTCATGCCCTAAAGTCATTCCCAATGTTTAAAGTGAAATATTGTGAAATGATTTTTATACTTGAAACTTCGAAAATGACCTATTTGATACCCGATGAAACACCCGAATATTCCTTGCGCAGTTTTTGATTTAACTCGGTAAATTGCTTCATCTTAAGCTTATATATTTCTTCCGTTAAAGCGTTGCCGGTTTCGTCTTTACCTGTGGTAATCTGCTGGGTTAATTGCTGAATCGTTTCCTCCAGTTGTAATTTTCGTAATCTTTTTATATTCCCTAAAAGATCCCCCGGTTGGTCTTTTATTTTTTTTTCGGAAATTAAGGTGGCCGCTATTTCGCGGCTTGGTCCGCTCAATACGGCTAAAATCTGTTCAGAATCAATAATGTTCCCGCTTAGGTTGCAAAGTTCGGAAAACAAATCCTGCCAAATCTTGAAACTCAACTCTTCAGTTATCAATTCTTCTTTAATTCGCTCAAATTTTTCATATTCCTGCAAAGCGGACTGTAAAAGTTCCTTTTCAGCATTAAAAATCGCTCGTTTAAAAGGTGAAAGTTCATTAAGGTTAAAACTGTCCACAGTATCCGCTATTTTTTCTATTGTTTTAGTATATCGATTATCGGGATTCTTATCCAAACCAACCGATTTTTTTTGGTTTTTTTTCACCCATTCTTTAAATTCGGCAAAAACCGAAGTTTCGGAAATGCCGATTTCCAAGGCCAGCTTTCGTAAATAAAACTCCCGTGCGATATTGCTGTCCAATTCGGCGATCTGGGGCAAGGCCGACTGAACAGCCTGCGTCTTGCCATCCGGGGTGTTTAGATTATAATCTTTTATCGCCAACCCGATTTTAAAATCGGTTAAATTCAAGGCGGCATCGATTTGTTTCTTAAATTCCGGGGCTCCTTTGCCTTTTATGTATGAGTCCGGATCGTCTCCCGGCGGCAGGGAAAGGACTTTCACCTTCAAGCCGGCTTCTTGGAGTATCTCCATGCCGCGAATGGTGGCGTGTTGTCCGGCCGCATCCGCGTCATAAGCCAGAATTACCTCTCCCGCGTAACGTTTGATCATTTTAGCCTGTTCTTTGGTGAGAGCAGTGCCTAAAGATGCTACCGTATTTTCAAAACCGCCTTGATGCGCCTGAATTACGTCCAGATATCCTTCGGTAATAACAGCCAGCTGATTCCGGCGAATCGCTTCCTTGGCCAGAGACAAGCCATATAAAAAATGGCCTTTATGAAAAATGGGTGTTTCCGGCGAATTTAAATATTTGGGTTGTTCAGTGGAACGCGCGGTGGCGCCGGAACTATGAAACACCCGCCCTCCGAAACCAATTACATTTCCCTTGGGATCAGTGATTGGAAAAATAATCCTGTCCCGGAATCGGTCATAATAGCCCTTTTCACCGAAACTTACCAATCCCAGAGACTCGGCCAATTCCAATGAAGCCCCTTTTTTGCGTAAAACCTCGGTCAAGCTATGCCAGGCTGCCGGGGCAAATCCCAAACTAAACTTAAGACAAGTTTCCATCGTCAGACCCCGGCTTTTTAAATAATCCAAGGCGGGTTTCCCGGACTCGGTGCGCTGCAAGCATTGAGCAAAAAAAGCCATTGCCAGTTGATTGATTTTGTACAATTCCACTTGCTTACCATGATCCGCATTGGGCTCACCGGTACTTTCCGGCCAAACGATCCCTGCCCGATCCGCCAACAGGCGAGCCGCGGCTAAAAACTCGAGGCCTTCCAGTTTCATGATAAAACTAAATACATCACCGCCGGCATTACAGCCAAAGCAATAATAGAATTGCTTGGCTTGAATGACATTAAACGATGGAGTCTTTTCGGAATGAAACGGGCAAAGACCAATCAAGGACCGCCCCGTGCGTTTCAAGGTAACATATTCCGAAATGACCGAGACTATATCATTCTTTTCCTTGATTTCTTGTAAAAGCGTTTGAAATCGATCGTCTACCACGCCACATCTCAACTCTTTACGGTTACTTTATGATAGAAAACAGGGTCTAATCCGGTGAAAAAAAAACCGCCTCTAGGGCGTTATCAAACCATGAGGATCAAATTTTAAAGTTATTTTTTTTCCTTTTTCACCAATCTTTTCCAAAGGGATTCCTTTAAAACTCAACTTGATACCGGAAGGATCCCCTACCTCCACTAGCAATTCTTTTTGCGCGGGCCAAAACTGTTTCGATGAAGTTGCATCAAAGGTCCGGCCATCTTTCCCATAAAGATAATTCCCATCATACTTTACCAACACCCAAACCCGGGTGGTAAAGACAGCGTTTACCTCAATCGGATAAGAAGTTCCGTTTTCATTCGTATCCAGCTGGGACTCCGCATTCGCCCTGGAAGGTAAATCTTTAGGAACATACTGTTCCTTTGCAGCCGGAAATACAAAACTGAAAATCAATAATAGTCCTATCAGGGAAGTAGCTATGGTCAAATAAACTTCTTTAGACCAGCGTAGGTTGACGGTGGGGTTGTATTTTTCAATCACAGCTTGTTCCAGTTGCACTTGGCGCTGCTCGGCCGCTTGTTCCGATTGGATTTGATGATAACGCTGTAAAACATCTTGAGAATCCAATCCAATGGCGGCGGCGTAATTGGCGATAAAACCCTTCCGGTATACTTCGCCGGGAATCCCGTTAAAATCGCCTCGATCAATCGCTTCCAAATAGCGCATACTAATTTTGGTCGATTCCTGAACATCTTTTAACGAAATATTTTTTTCTTCCCTGGCCTTACGGAGGTATTCCCCAATCTCTTTCAAGCTAAACCCCCCTGATCATATATGTATATTTTATCGCATATGGTGTTAATGATACTCCGGACATTCCAATTTCATCCAAATCGGGTAAATATATATTCGAAACGCTAAATATATATTCGAGGTTCAAAAGCCAGTTCCTTCCGAAAGAATTAAAATTACTGCGCCTGGTTTCTTTTTTTAATTTCTTCCATTTGGCGGGCGGTGATGTAAACTTCCCGTGGTTTACTGCCTTCGTAAGCGCCGACCATCCCTTTGGCCTCCATCATATCAACTAAACGGGCCGCTCTGGTATAACCGATCCGCAAACGTCTTTGCAAAATCGAAGCGGAAGCCTGTCCGTTTTCAACGATGATTCGCACCGCATCCCAAAACAGCTCATCTTCATCCGGAGTGACTATATCTTTTTTCTCCGGGATATTCACAAACTGTTCCTGGTATTTGGGTTCACCCTGAGCTTTCCAATGTTTGATTACCGCCTCAATTTCCTTCTCAGTCACAAAAGCGCCTTGAATTCGCCGCGGTTTCATGGCGCCGACAGGTGAAAATAGCATATCTCCTTGTCCTAATAACCGTTCCGCTCCTTGACTATCCAAAATGGTTCGGGAGTCAATTTGCGAGGAAACCGCGAAAGCGATCCGTGAAGGTATGTTGGCTTTTATCAATCCGGTGATTACATCCACTGAAGGGCGTTGAGTGGCAACCACCAAATGAATTCCGGTAGCGCGGGCCATTTGCGCCAATCTACAAATCGAATCTTCCACTTCCACCGGAGCAATCATCATCAAATCGGCCAACTCATCAATGATCACGATAATTACCGGCAATACCTGTTCTTCGCTCATTAACGCATTATATTTTTCCAAATCGCGAACCCGGGCTTCGGCAAAGAGCCGGTAACGGCGTTCCATCTCATCGACTACCAGTTTTAAAGCTCCGGCAGCTTTTTTGGCCTCGGTAACCACCGGCGCCATCAGGTGCGGAATTCCATTATACATGGATAACTCCACCATTTTGGGATCAATCATTAACAACTGGACTTCGCTGGGAAAAGCCTTATAAAGGATACTCATAATGATGGTATTGATGCAAACGCTTTTCCCGGAGCCCGTGGCCCCGGCTACCAAAAGATGGGGCATTTTTTTTAAATCAGCCGCCACCACTTCTCCGGCAATATCAACACCCAAAGCAATCGTTAATTTTCCGGAACTCCAAAAGATTTTGGAGTCCAGCATATCCCGAAAAGTGACGATTTGAGTTTCTTGGTTGGGGACTTCAATCCCGATGGCCGCTTTTCCCGGAATGGGAGCTTCCAGTCGTAACCCTTTCGCGGCTAAGGCCAAGGCCAGATCATCGGTCAAATTAACGATTTTACTTACCTTTACCCCTGGTGCCGGCTGCAAATCATAACGGGTGATCACCGGACCATGGTGAATATCGATGACTTTAGCTTGCACTCCGAAATTGGCCAACGTTTCTTCGAGTTGACGGGATTGATCCAGAAGCCGGACCCCTTTTTTGGGGCGAAGCGAGGCGCCGATTAAATTCACATCCGGTAATTTAAGCGAACCAAGTGTCAACGGCGGTTTAGAAATCGTTCCCACCGAATCGCCATCGGATTTTTCCTTTCTTTTTTCCTTATCTTTATCTTTGTCTTTGTCTTTTAACATGCTGTGCAGGGTGGACAGAACCTGGCTTTCCTGTTTCTTTTTGGAAGATAGGGGAACCACATTGTCTACGGTTTTGACCGGTTCGTGAGGTTCCACGGCCGGGACTGGATATTCGGTGGGATGAATGGCAACTGGTTTCTCATCGCCGGTTTTCGTATTCCGGGTAACGATTTTACGACGAATTTTAATTTTATTGCCAAACCCGAATAACACTTCCACTAAAGGCCGGTTTAACGCCAAAATGGTAGCCACGGTCAACCAGATAAAAATAAATATACCTGTTCCAAATTTCCCAAATGAATTTAATAATCCAATGGCTAAATAATGCCCGACCGTTCCACCACCCTCTATGGCGGCATCCAGGTTTTTGGCCGCCAGATCAACCCCGCTACCGAAATGCATCACCACAAGCGCCCATAAGAAAAGTAAGATCAAAGAAATAATATGCCTGGTGGATCGGATTCCTTCCCGCCAGCGCAACAGATACCAACCGGCTACTCCACAAAATAAGGCCGGGATAATTGCCCCCCGTCTGCCAAAAATGAAATGGAGCCCTGTTTTTAAAATTTCCCCAATAAACCCTGCACTATCTGAGAAAAGTGAAATTAAAGCCAGTAAGGCGATTCCCATCAATAATACCCCAATGATTTCCAATCGCTGTTCCGCCAACCGGCTATCACCTGGCTTCGGCTCACTCACTTGTTCTTCCTTTATCTTCTTCGTACCAGCCATCTCTTTACCATCAGCCCCAATGTTATATTATTGGTTCCTTAAAATTACAAAATACTTCCATTTCTTTTTTTATTACACACTTTATTTTTACTTTTGACCTTTCACATCACACTTCAAACTTCACCGCGCCGGAGCGCGGCTTCACACTTCAATTATTCACCCTTCACTATCATTCAAAATCACTGCGGCGATATTCCCGGCATGGACGGCGACCCGTTCCAAATTACTCAGCATTTCCACATAAATAACGCCCGAACCCGGCCAGCATTTCCCCTGATTTAACCGGTGAATGTGATTGAGCCGGAACTCCTCTTCCAATTTGCCAATATTGTTTTCCCGGTTCTGAATCTGTTTTGCCAGTTCCAGATTGTTTTCCCGCAACGCCTGGCAAGCTTTGCTGTAAAGATCAAACGACTTACCAAAAAACAGTTCCATTTCATTGTAAGCGATTTCTGAGAAGGGAAATTGTTCCCGATACTTTTTCTCGGCCAAGTTGGCGATATTATTGGCATGATCACCAACACGTTCAATATCACTGACCACATGCAACAAACCGGCCAGACGCTGCGATTGAACATCAGTTAAAGAATTTTGTGATAGTAACGCCGATAAGTAAAATGTTATTTGTTCCTGAAGATCGTCAACAATGGCCTCATCCCGGTTGATGCTGTTTAATAAATGGGTCTGCCCTTTTAAAAAAGCTAGCTGGGCTAATTTAAACATTTCCTGAACCATATTCGCCATTTGATTGATTTCATGTCCCGCTAAAATTAAAGCAAGCGCCGGGCTTTGCAGTGCCCGCCTATCTAGAAAACTGGTACTGTTCGGGCTGACTTTATGATTTTCGGAAAGAAATGGCATCTTGAACTTTGAAGCAATAATCGTTACCGGAAACCAAAGTCCGATAACACTCATATTAAATAACGTATG
The DNA here is from genome assembly GCA_023436305.1 of Bacillota bacterium. Taxonomy (GTDB): domain Bacteria; phylum Bacillota; class UBA4882; order UBA8346; family UBA8346; genus JAEZJQ01. The sequence goes on along the minus strand of JAEZJQ010000017.1, from coordinate 8,934 downwards.
GACCATCGCCAGATCCCAACTGCCAAACCAATCCTTGAACAATGGTTTTGCGGCCGGCCATTGAAAAGCAGCCACCTGGAACCATTGGAATCCGGCGCGTAAATTTCGGGTTATCTCCTGAACCCCCAAAATGGCTTCCGGTAAAAAAAACAGCCATATGAAAGCGGTGAGCAGATTAAACGTCAGCAGAAACCAATTGGCTTTTTTAGCGGTGGAAATCCGGTCCAAATTCACCAACATATTAATAATGGTAGCCCCAACATTAGCCCCGATAATGATGGCGAATGCTCCGGTTAAAAAATCCTTGAAAGTTATTGCAAAGCCCACGCTCACCGCGCTTTGGATTAAAATCACCACCGTATTGCTGCTCCGAAGCACAGCGGCCAAAGCAAGCCCTAAAATAAAACTGAACCATGGATTACGAAAAATCGGTTGGATAAAACTGCTGGCACCAGGCTGATTCACCAGTCCGGCGAATGCATCATGAAACACCTTGAAACCAAGATACATTAACCCCAAATTAAAAATGATCTGGCCCAGATAATGCCAGTTTCGCTTTTTCCCGTATGTATAAAATTGATATCCAAGGAATAACATTAAAAATGATATTATGCCAAGATCAATGGCCATCAAATGAGCGGTAACCGTAATTCCCAAATTGACGCCGATCATGATCCAAAGAAACGGCAGCAACCCTAATAAACTGGCATTAAGTAAACTTGAAATCATTCCAAAAGTCAATACATTACTCTGAAGAGCGGCCGCAATTCCAATCCCCGTCGTTACACTGGATAACGGACCTCTGGTCTGGGTCTCCAGAATGGCGCGGATCCTCTCACCGTATAATTTTTGGACACCATCGCCAAATCTGGTGGTCGCAAACAAAAAAAGGCCTAAAGCACCAATGAGACTGATTATACTCTCAAATAACGGCGGCACAATATTCCCTCCTATGTAACGGAGTATCGTAAATCGTTTCGGTGAAAAGAACGGACTATTATCATGCCGTTCATTGAACACGAATTATCCCGGGCCAAACTAAGAAATAAAGGCGGCCAGTAACGGAATAAATGACGCATATTTTTTCGATAAAATATTATTTTAATAGATAATTATTCTCGTGTAACGCGGTAATTCCTTCTTGGCCGATTATTTGTTGTAAAAATTATGAATGATTTAGAGTTTGGAGTTGCGGGTATTCAATATAAACAGCTAAAATTAAGCATTTATATCGGTTGATCTGTTTTATCTTGAACATGGAATTAAAAAAACTTGTAACTTGGAATTCGCGAACTGAAAAATTTCACATACTTACGATAGATCCGGGCTGCCAATCGGGTCTTAAATAATCCCGGGGATTTGTGCTGATAATCCGGTTTATTTTATATTGGCCCGGCAAGTGAGGCTGAACCATCAGACTTACACTTCCTTTTTTTATTTCAATTTCATCATCGTTATTCTTTTGAGGTTTTTCTTCTTCCGGTTCATCCTCCCCAAAAATAAATTCCATGGGTACAATGGTATAAAACATCATTGCAGCCTCTTTTCCAGTGGATTCGTTTTTAGTTCGATTAATTCATCCAGCTTCCTAAGGGCCTGGGCAATTCCGCCCACCTCATTGATTAAACCATTATTCACCGCATCCTTGCCCACCAAAACGGTGCCGATATCGCGCACCAAATCGCCAGTGCGGAACATCAATTCCTTGAAAGTCTCTTCGGATATTTTGGAATGATTGGATACGAATTTGATGATCCGGTCCTGCATTTTCTCTAAATATTCAAATGTTTGCGGGACTCCCACCAGCATTCCGGTTAAACGGAGGGGGTGGATGGTCATGGTGGCGGTTTCCGCGATAAAACTATAATCGGTGGCTACCGCGATGGGAACGCCAATGGAATGGCCGCCACCCAATACGAGAGATACCGTGGCCTTGGATAAACCTTCCAGCATCTCCGCGATGGCCAAGCCGGCCTCAACATCTCCGCCCACCGTATTCAAGATGACAAGCAGCCCTTTAATCTGAGGATTCTGTTCAATGGCCACCAATTGCGGAATAATATGCTCATACTTGGTCGCCTTGTTCTTCGCCGGGAGGATGATATGTCCCTCAATTTGACCCACAATAATCAAGGTGTGAATATTATTCTCCGGAGGCGTGACGGTGGTGAGCTGGCCTAATGTTTTTAAATTGTGTAAAACTAACCGTTGTTTACGGGGACTTTGACGCATTGGTTGTTCCGCGGGGTTTTCTTCTTCGGACTCCGATAATAATTTATCAGGAATTTGCGATTGGTTTTCCAAATATAACCCTCCAAGGATTTGCAAATATTTCGATGGTTGCTATGATAAATACACTTTGCATAGTATGCCTTGAAACCTGGAAATCCATGCGCCATAATAGCCGAATACGGGTAATAATAAATATCCATTCTTGCGGTTTCCTTTTTAAGTAACCTTTCGTAATCATTTTGATGCGATAACGCTTTGTAGGTTTAGGATAATTTATTTTGGAAAATATAAAAAAATTATTTGCTATTTATTGTACTTTTTTGATAAAATATAATTAAGGGTGAGTATTGCCTTGTAGTACGACTTTAATTATTGATAGGAAGATTGAGTAACGATGGAAACATTAGAACAGCTTTTACGGCCCGGCAAAGAAGTCATATTTGAATTCTCGGGGATGAACGGAGAAACTATCGCTTATAAAACCCGGATTATTCGTTCAATGCAAGTGGAACATTTGGCATTACTAATGTCGGCCAGTGAGGAAACATTATTTCAGTTAAGCGCCGGGACCACCGTCAATTTAACTTGCCGGGGCGAATCCAAAAATGTTTTCAATTTTACCACCGAGTTTGTAATGATAAAACCTGGAGAACTGCCGATTTTAATCGTAATCCGTCCGGCTAAGATCGAAAACGCTTCACGCCGCAATTTTTTTCGTTGTGATGTCAAACTTGAATTCAGTTATTATTTGAAAAACAGAGATTATAAGGGGGAAGTCATCAACCTGTCGGCGGGAGGACTTTTTACCATCATTGAAGTGGATTCCTCCATCATCGTGGGTACTCGGCTCGCCTGTAAATTATTTCTGCCCAAGACCAAGGCCCCCATCATGTTTGTCGGCCGGGTGGTGGATATCCGGAAACAAGAATCCGCCGCCGGATTGGCGCTCAGCTTTCAAAATCTGACAAAAGATCAGCAAACCCAAGTCGTGAAGTACCTTTTTGATCAACAACGGATGATGCTGGTGCAAAAACGGGTCAATCCTGCCCGGTCAGTGAATATGTAAAAACCAAAAAACTAAAAGAGCCTTCCGGCTCTCTTTTAGTTTTTATTTGCTCTTCTCCTTAGCCGCCCATGAATCCTTCAATGACGCCGTCCGGTTGAACACCAGTTTCCCGGAGTCCGAATCGGGGTCCAGGCAGAAATAACCTTGACGCAGGAACTGATAATGGGTTCCCGGGGCTGCTCCCTTGATGCCCGGTTCCACCAAACAGGCCGTTAAAGTTTCAAGGGAATTGGGGTTCAAGTTCACTTTAAAATCCACGCCCTCCGGCACATCATCCGAATTTTCAACCGTAAAGAGCTGATCGTACAAACGCACTTCAGCCGGTAATGCATGGGCCACCGATACCCAGTGGAGTGTACCTTTAACTTTGCGGCCGTCATTGGACCAGCCGCCCCGGGTGGCCGGATCGTAAGAACAATGAACTTCGGTCACCACCCCATTGGCATCTTTGATAACCTGTTCACACTTGATATAGTAGGCGTGTTTCAGGCGGACTTCCGCGCCGGGAGCCAGCCGGAAATACCCCTTGGGCGGGTTTTCACAAAAATCATCCTGTTCGATATAAATCACATTGGAGAACGGGACCTTGCGGGTACCCATCGCCGGGTTCTCCGGGTTGATCTCGGCGTCAAACTCCTCAAACTTGTCCGCCGGGTAATTGTCGATGATCACTTTCAACGGGCGGAGTACCGCCATAATTCGCGGCGCTCTAATGTTCAGATCCTCCCGGAGGCAATGCTCCAATAACGCATAATCCACAACACTATTGCTCTTGGCAACTCCAATTCGGTCGCAGAAGTTGCGAATTGATTCCGGAGTATAGCCACGGCGGCGCAAACCGGAAAGTGTCGGCATCCGGGGGTCATCCCAACCGGAAACATGATTATCCTTTACCAATTCCAACAATTTACGTTTGCTCATGACGGTATAAGTCAAATTGAGCCTGGCAAACTCGATCTGCCGGGGCGGTTGCGGAAACTCATCCCGGAATTGCTCCAAAACCCAATCATAAAGCGGACGGTGATCTTCATACTCCAGGGAACACAACGAATGGGTAATTCCTTCGATTGCGTCCGAGATAGGATGGGCGTAATCATACATAGGGTAAATGCACCACTGATCACCGGTCCGATGATGCGTAACTCTCCGAATCCGATAAAGAACCGGATCCCGCATGTTAATATTCGGTGATGCCATATCGATTTTGGCGCGCAACGTCCGGGAGCCGTCAGCAAATTCACCGGCGCGCATTCTCCGGAATAAATCCAGGCTTTCAGCGGCGGGGCGGTTCCGGTATGGGCTTTCCCTCCCCGGTTCGGTTAAGGTGCCCCGGTAGTTGCGGATCTCATCTCCCGAAAGATCGCAGATATACGCTTTTCCGTTGATAATCAACTTCTCGGCGCATTGATAAAGCCTTTCATAATATTCGGAAGCATAAAAAAGCCGTTCCTCCCAGTCAAAGCCCAACCAATGAATATCTTCCTGAATCGCATCCACATATTCGGTATCTTCTTTGACCGGATTGGTATCATCAAAACGGAGATTGCATTGCCCCCCGAACAAAAGGGCCATTCCAAAATCGATGCACAATGCTTTGGCATGCCCGATATGCAAATAACCGTTGGGTTCCGGTGGAAAACGGGTGTGAACCCGGCTGCCGTACTTCCCGGCCTTGAGATCCTCGGCAATAAACTCCTGAATAAAATTAGAGGGGGTGGTTTGGGTGGAAACCGGTGAATCGCTTTGAACATTGACGTCCGGCTTTGAATTGCCTGAATTATGATGATTTAACTCCATTGCTGGTTCCTCCTTTGCTGATAAAACCCCTGAACAAGTAAATATTTATGTGAAGCCATTTAATTGACATTAAACTTACACAGTATCTTTTATATTATAATATACCCATTTTAGTTTGCAAATGTATTTTTCGATTTATTTCCTTAACCGATGGAAGCAATCATTATAATAAAGCTATATTTTCCATTCAATATCTTATCGGTGGTTCCCTTGGAAGTTCAATACATGGTATACCCCGCCCCACTTTAGATGCGGATCTAGTTACTGATATAATGTTTCCGTTGAATTAAAAAGCCCAAAAGATGAGGGAGTTGCCTAACCGTAAATTGCCATAGATAATGACCGTATCATAAGAAAAGGAAAGACGTTCCTGCTTAATGTTGCACTACAGCGGCACCAGAAACGTCCCAACAACAAGATATTGAATAAGGAGCAGACCATATATTTAATGAGAGGAAGTATCAATCCAAGGCTCCGCACATATTTAATTTAGGCTCCGTTTCGTAAGACAATACACGTATTAATACCACCGAAGCCAAAAGAGTTACTGATTGCGGTTTTAATTTGAGCCGTGGTTGAAGTATTACCCGCGAATCGAAAATCCGATTCGATTGGATTTTCCAGGTTAATATTCGGATGAATAAATCCCACTCTCATTTGAATTACTGAGGCAATTGCTTCAACAACACCTGCTGAAAATAAACAATGTCCTGTTATACCTTTGGTTGCATTTACCCAAACCCGGGCTGTTTCTTCCTTGAACACCTTTTTGATTGCGCTTAATTCCGTTGCATCTCCAAGGGGTGAAGAGGTTCCGTGGGTATTGATATAATCTACGTCTTGGACTGTAATACCGGCTTGCTTCAAAGCAGACTCCATGGCTTTAATTTCTCCATTTTCATTCGGATCACTTAGACGGTTACTGTCGAGAATAATCGAACCACCCAGCATTTCTGCAAGAAGAGGTATATTTCGCTTTTGAGCCGATTCGAACGATTCTAAAATCAAACAACCACTTGCTTGTCCGTAAATAAACCCTTCGTGATCTCTATCAAAAGGACGGCATGCTTTTTCAGGTTTGTCGTGGAACGTTTTACCCCCCATCGCCCCGATATTATAAAATCCCTGAAGTTCCATATTGGTCAAGTCAGCTAATGCACCAACGACAATGCAGGCATCAACAATTCCCAATTGAATCATTTGAAATCCTTTGATAATTCCAATGTTTCCACTCGCCGAAGCGCCGCCAACCGTAAATCCTTCCCCGGCAATGTTAAAAATTTCACTGATTGTTCCAATGTGATCAGTGTCCATAAATAGAAGCGCATATATGGGGGACAAGTATTCCGGTTCTTGCTGGAATTTTGGGAAAAAGCTGGCTTGGACACAATTGGTTAAATTACTACCGGCAACAATAAGCCCTATCTTATCCCTTACGATTGGCGTTTGAAAAAGTTGAGCCTGAACATAGGCTTCTAAAACCACGGATACAGCAACTTGAATCGCAAATGGTGAGCGCTGAGCACATTTCTTCGCTTTCACCATCATATCACTGGGGACTCCCGGAAGTGCGGCGAGTTTTTGTAGCGTTAATTCAAATGAATAATCTCGAATTTCGGCACCGACATTTACGGATGCTGTACCTGATTTATTTTGCAAAAACCCGATACCCTACCGACCTTCTCGTAAAGAATTTTGGAAATCGGTAATTGAGTTAGCCACAGAATTAATAATACCCATTCCGGTTACAAATACACGTTGTTTCATAAATCCCTCGCATTAATATTTTGTGGGTATGTCCGACTACATATAAAAACCACAACAGGCTTCTTCAGTGCCAAATATTATTCAAATTTTTTCCACATTAATGGTAGTAAATCAATCCGGAGTAAAAAATGCGGAAAGAGATAATCAAGGAATGATTTGATAACTGATTTCCAGTTCCTCATCATTCAAGCTGGATAAAGCATCCGCAATTCGTTCAAAAAGCCAAATTCCCGGCCTTTTTACATTTTCCAAAGCCTTATTTTGTTCCGCCCAATGCTGAAAAAGAACCAAGGGTATTGGATGGGGCGGCAAACCGTAGAGACGACCGGCAAATGCAGCGACCAAGGCACTCATATTCCGCTTGATTTTCACTTTTTCAATCTCTTTTTGGTAGGGGTCGGTGCAATACTGCGGGTCGGAACTTACATTATATTCTCGGCAGGCAAGAGGACGATGCTTGTAAATACCGCAACAGCCATCCTCCAAAAAGGGACAGCTTACGTTAAGGTCAAAATAAGCCGTATCAATATTCCGGTAATTTATGAATCCGGTTTGTTGATTGAAAATCCCGGCAGTATCCAGGTGATTTAACACCGTGGTAAGCTTTGTATCAATTCGGTTGCGTCGAATATCAGAAAGAGATTGGATAAAATGCTTTAAATAAAAAGCTTCCGGAATGGATATAGGAACCAACTGCCGGCAACATTGGTTACACCCTTTATGACAAAGTACAGTGTATTTCGTAAGTTCCACCGTCAGTATCCGATCAAATAGACGGTACATTGATGGAATTAAGTCCATCAGCCCAATCGCACCATTCGGAATGACAAGCTTTAATTCCTGGGGCGGTCCGTTTCGATTTATCCTGATTGTAATTTTTTTGTGTTTCACTAAACCGACTCCCGTATCCTTTTCTTAGTAGAAACCTGCGATTTACTTAAATTATCCAAATGAGCCCTGGTAGGGTGGATGAACACGGACTCACTGGTTCGTTTAACTTATCCATTATTCGGTTCAACCTAGACACATTTCCCTTAACCGAACTTGCCTTCATTGGATATCCCAATACCTAGGTATAGAAAAAAAGGTATTATCAGCAAATAAACCAAAATGATCATTAAAGGGGATAAGAGTAGAATTATATACCCGAATGGCGGTAGTTTCAGACTTCTTTCAAAAATGCCTCTTGCGACATTGCTCTTGGCGGCATCTTCTTAAATAGCCTTGGCGTCCTCCGGATGAAAACGATGAAAATACACATACATATCATGGACCCTCTTAAAAAGCTGCCCCAAATTTACCTTTTGGGACAACCCCATCAAAAAGTATAAACATTAATACAAAATGATTCATCATGTAATTATTCAGCTTATGTATTTTTCATTCTCATATTCCGAACAAAAACTTGTCAACAAAAAGTATAATTTTTCGAAAGAACATTTATTTAAGATTCCCGATATGGGCAACCGAAAATTAAAGGCTATCAATAAATCCATTGTTTACTTTATCACAGTTTCCTGTAAGGTTTTGACGATTGTATTGGTTAAGTTTTTTAAATCTTTATCATTGATGCGGTAAGCAGATGTATCTTTCGTTGTAGGTTTTGGCTCAGGTGGCAAGAGATCAGTGATATGCAGATCAATGAGTGCCGCAGGTTCTTTACCTACTCTTTTTTTCAAATCGTCGCCAAGTTTAGGATTCGTGTTAAGGGCTCCCCCACTTATCGAGATGAATGCATATTGGCCAAGACCGGATTTAAGGCGCTTGAAGTATGCTCGAAATGGCGTCGCCGCCTGTCCCATCCAAACCGGTCCCACAAAGAGAACCAGATCGTTATCTCCCACTTTATCTACATTTGGGTTAACCTGTGGCGTCCGATTAAACATCATATCAAGCATAATTGTACCCATGGTTCGAGGTTTGGATTCGGTGATTTTGTTGTGCTCCACCGCAAATTCTGCAGCTATACTTTTGGCTAAAGCTTCGTTGTTACCGGTAAATGAGTACGATATAACAATAGTCTTCTTCATGATTACCCTCCCAAAAATTGTTTATTGGACACTTCCATGCGA
>JAEZJQ010000015.1 GCA_023436305.1 Bacillota bacterium | reverse complement strand
AATAGGATGGAGTTTTTAACTACCCCGCGAGATATGCCATAAGACAAGGAGGATTTTAAAGTGACCATTTCCACCGCTGTAAAAATAAATCAAGTCGTTGAAAAATTAACCGACGCCGTGGACTTGCTTGAAATTATCGCCCGGGACGGGGCCATATCCAACCGGGAGATCGCCGGTATTGCCGATGCCATTAAAAAATGCCAGGAAGACCTGCGCAAGATGAATGAAACTGTGGTTTCCTATTCCACGAATTCTTGATTACATTAAATTCTATCGGGTTTTATATAAAAAACCGCCGGTTATGGCGGTTTTTTTATCGAACTCCTTCGGTTTCCGGAATTTGGAATAGTGTCCAATGAAAGTAGCAGTCCCACCTAAACAAATACCGGTTTACGTTCACTTTTGCCGAAAACACCTTTTTGAGCCTGTGCGATGAGATGGGCGGCAGTCCGGGCCGCCAGGGCCATGACTGTTTCAGTTGGGTTTCCACCGCCGCCGGTAACGAAAAGCGGCGCCCCGGCCAGGTACAAGTTTTCATGGTCATGAGTTCGGCCCCATTCATCCACGACCGATTTTTTAGGATCTTTACCCATCCGGCATCCTCCCATCAGATGAGCGGTATCGGGGACAACATATTCCGGTGTTCCTCCCACCGCCTTGAAGATCTCCTGCATGGTGGCTACGGCGTGATCGATCAATTTCCGATCGTTATCACTATAACTGAAGGTGACCAACGGTAGCGGTAATCCGTATTCATCCTTCTCCGGCGCCAGAGTTACAGTGTTGGATAACGCCGGTAATACTTCACCCACCATGGTGGCATGAGCGTAGTAATTATAGTCCAACATGGTCTTCCGTAAGCCGGAACCCCAAATTTTGGCGCCACGGCTTAAACCCTGTGCCATGGAAACCGGCCGCTTGCCGTGAGCGTGCAAGGTATAACCACGGACGAAGCCCCGCCGGGGATCAGTCTCATAGAACTCCTGGGTACTGGCTAAAATCGGGGTGCCTTTGTATAGCCGGACTTCGTTCTCAAAACGGGCGTATACATCATGGCTCGAGTGGGGCATGATCCCTTTTCCGACAAGCCCGCTTGAGTTGGCTAAACCGTTCGGGTAAACGGTGGTGGCCGATGCCAGCAATAAACGGGGCATTTGAACCACGAAGTTGGCCAGTACAACGACTTTGGCTTTCTGCCGGAATTCCATGCCATCATGATAAAAGATTACACCGGTTGCCCGTCCGGTCCGGTCATCGATTTCTATTTTAGAAACCATACAGTCCGATAAAATTTCAGCGCCGTAACCAATGGCTTTTGGGATATGCTGGATCAAGGTGCTGAATTTGGCGTTGGGCATACAGCCCTGGTTGCAAAAACCCCGGTTAATACAGGGAGGTCGGCCATCAAATGGCGCGGATAAAATGGCCAAAGGGGAAACCACGCTTTGGACTCCCAGCCGTTCACAACCCATGCGGAAAAGCATGGCATTGGCGCTGATGGGTTCCCGTTCCGGATAAGGGTAAGGTCCGTGAAAAGCGCCCCAAGGAAAATGTTTCGGCCCGGAGACGGCGATTTCCCGTTCAATCCGGGTGTAATAGGGCTCTAAATCGGAGTAGGCCACCGGCCAGTCATCGGCTACACCATCCCGGCTTTTCACCTGGAAATCACTTTCGTGAAAACGAAGAAAAACTCCGGTGAAATGAACCGTACCACCACCCACACCCCGTCCGGTGTTATTATGTCCCATTTTAAACGGATCGGCTCCTGCCACCAGCACGGTGTCCTGCCAGCCTAAAAATTTCATGGCCAATTCATCACTGGCGAAGTCGGTCTGAGGATTCCAGAAAGGGCCGGCTTCAATGACGGCCACACTAAGTCCCGCCTTGGCCAAATCGTGAGCGATGAGACCACCGGCTGCTCCGGCCCCGACGATACAGATATCCACTTCCTCCCGGCCATACTTACGATGGTTAAGATCTGGATGGCGGTTATCCAGGTAATGATCGATATTATGCCGGACCGGATCTTGATTTGCCATTATTCAGTCACTACTCCTTTGATGGGGAGACCCGGATTCCAATTTTGCTTCCCAAGGGTCAATCCGATCCAGTTCAGTGCGTACATAACCCCGGGGATATGCCGGACCACCATAACCGATCTCCGACCAAACCGCCGGATGGGAATAATAGGCTTCCACCACTAAGCTTAGAAGCATTTTGAAGAATTCCGGTTGAGGAATACCCTGCCAAAGACCGGAGTTGGGTAGTTCGGCCCGTTCGATTCGGCCGAGAAGGGTTTGGCGTTGGATTCGACTTAAGTTTGTAAAAGAAGTCCGGTATTGGCTTTGGGCAGTAGCCTCAATGGCTGCCAAGCCTTGGATGATCAAAACCGCCTGGGGCGGAGTTCCTGCTTTGCGTTCACCTTCACCAATCCTGTGAACTACCATTTGATCCAGGTGGTGAGTAATAAAATCCAATAAATCTTGGCGATTATCATCAATCAAGGCTTCGGCGGCGGTCGATACCAATTGGGCCTCGTTAAAAGACAATTTCCCGAAATGTTTGGCGGATTCCAGTCGTTTTTTGACGATTTCCCGGGTATGATCATCCCAAGCTTCCGCCGCATTCATGACATCATAATCCGGGTAATGGGTTTGCATGCCGTTACCTCCAATATAGGCCGAATAATCCAACCACGGCCAAAACGCTAATCATTAGAGGTAAAATCACCGGTGGACCCACCAGAAAGTTACGGGTCACGTAACCATCAACCCTTTTCCCGACACCTCGGAAGTGATAATAGAAACCAATCAGACCTGCCACCAGACCAATCCAAAACAACACTTTGACTAACCCCACCAACGCCGGTGTATTGATTAAAGCCAATAATATGGCTGCGATACCGATGAGCGGAGTTCCAATGATCGGAAGCCACATAGCCGTATGATGAAAATTTTGACGGTAGTGGAACATGGTTACCTGCCCAAAAAGCAGCAATTCAGCCAGACCCACCAGCAATAAGATTATCCGGTCTAGTTCCCATCCTGTCCAGACCATTCAATAAGCCCCCTTTTAGATCCAATCTTCAATTGTTTATATACTCAATCAATGAGTTCTTTTCCATATCTGCCAATAAACCAGGCTGCGCTTATTCCAAAAACGGAATGTTCCACAAAGGCGCATAAATTAGAGCCGATGTCGGTGGGCGTAATCCGGACAATTTCAATATTCATCATCAATCCAAAAACTCCAAGCCATATCAACCAGCCAAAGGCCAACCCTTTGATATAAAGATAATCCTTTCCGGTCAATTTGATGGTGTACAATAAAATAACTCCGAACATCGCTCCCGTGATTAAATCACCCAAAGCGCCCAGGATTAAGGCCCCCGGATGATTCACTGCTGTTGGTTGAACAAAGACGGATGCGGCCAGATGCCAATAGAGGTACTTGGACCAACCAATAAGCACATTCAAGAAATCCAGGATTTCTTTGATGATTGTCCCTATAAAACCGGCCATACCACCTATAATTACACTATCAGGTTTCATAAGCTCCTCCGGGATTAGTTAAGCTTAATATCGGTCATTGAAGGTTTATTTACACAGCAAAGCTTCGGGATTAGATTTTTAACCTTTCGGATATATTATTTATAACCAAATTTCTTATTTTTATATCATTAGGAAATAATTCCTGTAAACGGGGAGCTGAAATGATGATTCAACAAGATTTAGGGTTAGCTGTGGCGCGGCAATTAGCGGCTTGGGGCGTCCAGGTGGTTTTCGGGGTGATTGGGGACGATATTTTGCCTTTTTTGGACGCCATCAACCGGGATGGAAAGATACGTTACATCGGCGCGGCCCATGAAGCCGGGGCCGCCTTTATGGCGTCGAATTGGGCTAAGTTAAGCGGGGGTTTGGGAGTTTGCGTTGCCTCGGCGGCGGGCGCCATAAATCTATTGCAGGGATTGGCGGATGCTTCTCTGGATGGGGCGCCGGTATTGGGAATCACCGGCCAGGCGCCGGAGGCTAAGATCGGTACATCCATTAAACAATATTTTAATCACCAACAGCTTTACGCCGGTTTCAGCGTATATTCGGAGTTAATTACCGATGCTCCCGGGGCCTTACGGTTATTAATCCGGGCAATGGCTCAAGCCCTTACCGAACAGAAGGTTTCCCATTTATCTTTTCCTCGGAATTTATGGTCTCAAAAGGTACAAGCGGAACCGGGTCCGGTGCCGGCGCTGATAAAAGATGGAGAAAGACACGATATATTCGGCGATCTGGAACGTTCGGCGCAATTGATGCTCAATTCCCGTTATCCGTTGCTGGTGGTGGGTTCTCAAGGCAGGAGCGCCGCGCCGGAGATTCGCCAATTGATAAATCATTGGAAAGCCACTGTGGTAGTAGCGCAGGATGCCAAAGGAGCAGTTCCCGATGACTGGCCGGAGGTGATCGGAGGGATCGGTGAGGGCTGGACCCCGGAGATGGTGAGACAAGCCGATTGTGTTTTAATGGTAGGGTCCGCCGGTTATGAGGAGAAGTATTTGCCGAAAGTGGCCACGGTACAGATCCAGGAGCGGCTATCCCGGATCAATGATATTTTTCTGTGGGATTCATTAGTTGGCAATATACCGCAAATTCTGGACCGGTTAACTCGAAAGCTGGACGGATATGAAATCAATTTGTCCTGGTGGGAACGGATGACCGCGGCCCGGGAAGAACGGATAGCCCAGCGAAAAAATGATTTACAAAACCCGGCCCAACCGGTTCACCCGGCGCGGCTGATGGCGGTTTTAAGTGAAGTAGCGTCTTCCGGCGCTTCATTATGCAATTCCACGCCGAAAGACGCTTTATTATGCAATTCCACACCGAAAGACGCTTTATTAAGCGATTCCGCGCCGCAAGACTCTTTAGCCAAAAATATCATAATTACTTCGGATGTGGGGGCTTTCATGCACTGGTTTGACCGGGATTTCTGGGCGACTAATCAGCGTATCTTATTGTCATCGGTTTGGAGGAGCATGGGCAATGGACTACCGGCGGCAATTGCGGCCCAAATTTACGCTCCTCAGTCCAAGGTAATCGCCTTAACCGGCGACGGGGGGCTGTTGATGTCTCTTGGTGAACTGGCCACGGTAGCCAAATACCACCTTCCTTTATGCATTGTGGTAGTCAATAACGGGTGTTACGGCTTGGAACGCGACAAAGCCCGGGTCCAGGGTTTAAACCCGGTGGGTCAGGAAATCCAGTCCCCTGATTTTCGCCGCTGCGTCGAAGCTTTTGGAATACGAGGCCTCCGGGTGGAAGATCCCGCTAACTTGCGGGAAAGTTTAACGGAAGCCCTGACCGCAACCGAACCGGTGTTAGTCGATGTTCATTGTAGTGATGCCGGGTTAATGATTTAGTTGCTTCAGCATGTCACAATTGATGTTCTCATCAATATACTGATTAATAAGAGTTATATGTTCAAGATTCTCTATGATACGCTATTCGAAATACGCTTACATCGCACGCCCTATATATAAAGGGGAGGGAGCGCTTTTGGCAACGCTCGAAGAAGCCCGTCATGATATATTGCTGATCGTTATTATCGCATTGGTTATTCTTTTCGCCGTGGGATTGGTGGTAGCGGTGCCCACGCCGCCGACGCCTATCATTGTTCCCTGAACATCTTCAATGAGGGTATCCGGATAGATGGGGAGGGAAGATTGCGGTGTTTTCAGAAAAGGATTGGGAAAAAGCCAAAAAAGTGGTTTCCAAATGCGGTTGCGGCCATAATCGGCAAAACAACGAGGATGGTGGGTCAACGGATGACAACCTGTTTTTGGGCTTGAATCCCTCCCAACTGCTGGTGATTGCCGGGATAATCGGTGGGGGTTTAGAAGTGGATTCAGTTCTGGTGGATAGAAAACAAGCCATCCAGATTGTGCTTAGCGGTTCATTAAAGCGTAAAACCCAGTTGGACATGGTGATGGAACAAATCGGGAAAATGCCCTTCGATCAAGTTATGGCCTCAATTATGAAAAATGTTACGTAATATGAATGTAATAAAGGCCACAAGATAAACCCTGAATTATTCCGGGTTTTTTATATTCCGGAGTTGCAACTGGTATATCATAATTGAGCGTAACTTTTGGATAATCGAATATTAGCTATAATCCGTGAATGAGACAATGAAACGATCTTAACGGATAATGCTTTTATTCTGGTAACAACCACCCAATAAGGAATATAATAAAGAATTCCAATTCCCAAAAAGAGCAGTAGATACGTTGCGTAAATTGATTCATTCGGGTACCGGACTACGCGGCTCGTACATAAAAATTCCGGAAACAAACCGGTTTTTGATGATGGAGGTGAGTCCCATTTGGCTCAGGAAGTGAATTGGCATTATAAAGTCGCACCCTCTTTGCGGAGATGGGATATTTCCAAGGCGCCAGTGAAAGTCTGCGGCTTAATTGTGGAAATGGTGAATCATAAAAGCGATAAAGCGGCGACATTGATTGAAAGGCTTGAAGGAAAAGTCAGGCGGGAAACCGGGATTATTTCTTCGTTGGCAGTTGACTTGCCGGTGGCGGCATTACCGGAGTTAGCCCGATCCGGATATGTATCTCGAATATGGCGGGATGAGGAAGTGCGTACCGCTATGGATGATGTGCACCAAATTACGGGGAGCGCCATATCTCAGGATTGGGGATATACGGGGCGGGGAGTAGTGGTGGCGGTATTGGATACCGGGATCGATCCCCATGATGATTTAGTTACTCCGGTTAACCGCATCCTGGCCTGGAATGATATCATTCAAAATAAATCCTTCGTATACGATGACCATGGGCATGGAACCTGGGTGGCCGGGATCATTGCGGGGAATGGCATTTCTTCCGACGGCAAATACAAGGGAATGGCTCCGGAAGCATGGTTGGTGGGAGTAAAGATATTGGACGGCGGGGGTACCGGGCGGTTGTCGGATTTGCTTTCCGGCCTGGAATGGTGCCTGGCTAATCCGGCCACATTGAATATCAAGGTAATTAATTTATCAGTGGCGACTGAAATTCAAGGCCCGAAAAGCCAAGACCCATTACTGCGCTGCATCGCCAAGGTCCGGGAAAAGGGGATTACCGTTTGTATGGCGTCTGCCAGTCAAATTCCTGTATATTCACGGTCCGGTTATTTGAATGCGGGTTCGGCGGTGGGGCGTCTAATGATTGTGGTGGGCAATGCGGATCAGGAACGGACCATCACCGTGAATGACAGCCGGTTGGCGGGCTCCTATGAATATTTAACCCCGGATCTGACTGCGTCCGGATCGGGGGTCATCGCGCCAAAAGCCGGCGGGGGATACGACACTTTCCAGGGTGGCTCGGCTGCCACGGCCATTGTCGCCGGAGGTGTGGCCCAGTTGATTCAGCGCCGGCCGTTATTAACTCCCGGCCAAGTCAAGTTTATTCTTTGTAAGACCGCCCGGAATACCGGTCTGGGAACAAAGCTGCAAGGAGCCGGGCGGATTGATCTGGCGAAGGCCTTGCGGGTCCGGGATGAGGGTAAAAATAATGGAACGGCGCTCGTTGCGGTCCAAAATTCGGGGAATCAGATGTTAAATACTGTTTTTAATTTGCTGGGTTCGAATTTTATCGGTGCCCAGGGGGGTGGAAACGGGGCGGTGCTAAAAATGCTGATATCGTTATTGGGAAATTATTTAAATAAACGGTGAACCATTCTTCCCCGCAAATCGTCTCCACTAAGAAACATCACTTTGACTACCGGTTTCGCGGACCTCCATCAAACCTCCTATAATCCCAAAATCCATAACAAAAAGCAAGCCAAGGGAATCCCTGGCTTTACCTGTCCGTCATAAACAAATACTTGTTGCTATCAGTATTTATTGGTATTTCCGGTGAAGTTCGAAACATTCACATCCGTGGGGGGTAAACTGTTACCGGAATTTCAAAACAAAATTCATTAAAAGAACAGGCAGCAAAGCGAAGGTTAATGAATTCAAGACGGTCTTTTTTATAAAGAAGCCGCCGCCGGCATTGGCGGTATGCCTTGGATTGGCCGGTTCTCCGTCCTTGGGTTTCATAAAAGCATTCAACATAGGTCCCACGGCTGTGATTTGTGGTAACAGTTTATTGAGAGGCTCCAATAATTTCCATAAATTCATTGAATTCATTTCAGGTCCGGTGTATTCGGAGGAAGATGAAGTTGGATGGTTACGCCGCCCACTCACAGGATCTTCCCGGGAGGAAAGGGGTGACAACGGGCCTGATGAAAAATCACCTAACTGTTTGGCGGCATTGGTGGCGAAATCCAACCACTTTCCAGCGGAAAATTCACTCTCCGATAAATCGATGACCTGTGACAACAGGGAATTTATGTTTTTTAACAATTCCAGATTCATCATCGCCTGTTGTATCTCCTTATGATTAATTGAGCTGTATATCACAACTCTTTAAAAAAGCGGTTTTCCGCTTTTCATTCTATACTTTATGAGTTCCGGCATAAAAAAGAACACGGGCTTTTAGAACTATAAAAAACGAATCAACTGTTTTAACCTGGCGTCAACTTGACTATCCCCCAGTGAAGCGATTCCCTGCAGGCATCGTTTAATGAAATCCCGGTCCACTCCCGGGATATTTCGGGTCCGGGCATAGATCTTATCCGCCATTTGTTCTATATCGGCATTGGTCAAGAATATTCCTCCTTTGAAATGGAACTGGCACATGATGGTTATCATATTCATCCGGAGTATTTTTCGGAATACTTCTTAAATACTAATCTACTGCCCGAAAATGAAAAGATACCGGGATAAAAGCACAGCCGCGCCTCCAGGTATCTTTTTTGTTTTGCCCTTAAATCCGTATATATTAAATAAAGCCATCTTTACAGAAACAAGAGACGACTAACAATATGATCACTATCCACCAAATCCAGGATAACCCGCCATCAAACCCAGCGCCACCATCAAATCCCATATCTTTCACCTCCAATTCCTATTCGGTAAATTGAACAATGTCCAGGACTGATTCGAAATCAAAAATAGTTATTACAATTTAACATTCTCCATCATCAGCATATGTATCATTAAGAAATCTGATATATTCCATTTGGAACATTTACTAGACTATACAAGCCTCCTTGCTCCGGCTAAGCGTCTTCTCCAAATATGATCCAATCGGCTCACATGGACCTTGGTATTTTGTAATACATGCAGAAAGTGTTCGCAGTCCACCATTACAGCCCCATGGGTAATATTTCTACCCATTCGAAAATAAACAAAGTCAAACGGTTTAAGGTCGTCTACCGGGACTGCTTTTCCGATGGACATTATCCCCCGGAGATAACGTTCCGGGTCCGTTCTAGTCCAGTCGTGGGAATATGCTTGACCATCGCCGTCCGGGACATCAATGCCGCAGTCCTTATAAAAAAAATGGACTAACCCCAGACAATCGAGACCGGTTAAGTCTCTGCCGGCATGTTTGTACGGGATTCCGGAATACTTTTTTATCAAAGATTCAATTTGTTTTAAATCCATCGTTTTAGCCCCGTTTATTACTGGATTTTTAAAACAGTATAAAAAACCTTAGTTTTTTTTACTATCTTATTTTATCTTATGGTTTAGGGTTGAAAATCGTGTTGTGATAATTGAATCTTTTTATGGCCTCAAATAAGGCTTAAATTTTTATCTATCGGAGTTTGTGTGTGTAATATATTGTAAAAATTTAAAATTATTATATATTGTATTAGAATATGTTACTTGATACTAAATATGCTTTGAAAACCGATTGGCCGCACAGGCTCATAGATTCACCGCCGGTTGGAATATAGGACTCTTGGAATTATTGACTAACATAATAAACAAATGCATCATAAGACACCCGAAGTGTAATCGGATGTAACAGGCAGGACGTGTTTATTGTAATATATGGGTTTTAAACATTTAGCTGGGAGGCATATTTGTTAAATTTAGCTCAAATCATGCTTTTCTTCCAGAAACAACAATGGATACGGTGAGTATAATATTTAAAAAGTAGTAGGAGGTGATACATTTGCCACAATGGACACAGAAAATCTCTTCGGTATTATTAAGGCCCGAGTTTACTGAAAATCCCGAAAAACCATGCCGGATTATCGTAGAAATGGCTACTCCGTTTACGGATAAGATCGCATCCTATATTGAAGCAAATGAAGGTAAAGTGTACCGGGAGATGAGACTGGCGCCTTTCATCGTCATGGAGGCTCCTTATGCGGCGCTGGAATCAATGGTTTATTCACCCCATGTTCGCAAAATTTGGCATGATGTTAAAGTGCGTGTGTTATTGGATAGTGCGGTTCCGACGGTTGGCGGCGCCACCGCCCATGATTTGGGTTTTACCGGGAAAGATGTAACCGTTGCCGTTATCGATACCGGGATATTCCAGCATCCTGATTTGATTTACCCCGAGAACCGGATTGTTGCATGGAATGATTTAGTAAATGATCGCTCCACCCCATATGATGATAATGGGCACGGCACCCATGTATCCGGCATTATCGCCGGTAATGGAACAGTTTCACGGGGAAAATATACCGGAATGGCTCCGGATGCTAAACTTGTCGGTGTTAAAGCTTTGGATAAGGATGGAGCCGGGAATACATCCGATGTGATTTCCGCACTTGAATGGTGTATTCAGAACCAAAAAGACTTTAACATTAAAGCCATTAATTTATCACTTGGTTCCGCAGCCCAGGATTCGTACCAACAGGATCCGTTATGCAGGGCGGTTTCCACTGCCTGGTCAAACGGTATGGTGGTATGTGTAGCCGCCGGCAACGACGGACCTGATCCCCGGACCATCAATAGCCCGGGTATTAATCCCAAGGCCATCACCGTAGGCAACATGGATGACAAAGGTACCACGGACATAACCGATGATGTCCTCAGCGATTCCTCCAGCAGGGGCCCGACTGTTGATAATCTTGTAAAACCTGATCTTTTAGCGCCAGGAACCAATATCATGTCGCTTAGAGTTGGGGGAGGTTACCGCGCTTTGAGCGGTACTTCGATGGCAGCTCCGATGGCCACAGGGGCGGTGGCCCAAATATTACAGAAATCGCCTTCATTAAAGCCGGATCAAGTAAAAAATCTCATCCGCAAAAATGCCCGGGATTTAGGTCTGGAAACGAACTTTGAAGGAGCCGGGGCTTTAAATATGGACGGTCTTTTTGAAGAATCCAAAAATGAGGCCGTAAATAAACAAAATCCTTTATTTAATCTTTTATCTGGTATAAGTTCAATTTTAAGTAATCTTTCCGGTAAAAAATCCGAGGCGAAAGAAACAGCGGCAGATGATTCCACTGAAAAATCGAAATCCAACACTGTTAACCCATTATCGTTGGCAATGCTCATGCTACTCCCGATAATGTTTGTCTAAAGTATATGTTTGGCCCGGAGAATCATCCGGGCCTATTTTACAACTAAATAGACAATAAACCACACTCCATGGTTCGACTGGCGTAAGGCAGACTTACAGAACCTTAATTAAAACCGGCAACGGTAAACTCCGTACCCGAATTTATTTCGATGGCGAAACAATATGTTGAAATACTCGCCAAAAACCCGGTTCATTTTCGGGGATAATGATTGCATCCAATTCATGCGCCGCTCCAATAAAACCTGGACATTGGGGAAACCGGCATCTTGAAACATTTGGCGCCACTCATCTTTTGTCGGCATACAGTTAATCCCTAACACCCTTTGGAAATCACTTGTTTCATCCTTGGTTAGTGGTGAGAGCGCGGTGGCCTCAATCGCCAGCAAAGTCCCACTAGGTTTTAACACCCGGTAATACTCCCGTAGAGTCTTGTGAATATTGGTGAAGATGGTCACGGATTCGGCCAGTACGATATCGAAAGAATTTTTGTGAAATGGAAGATCCATCGCATTGGCACGGATTAATGGGATGTCCAGTTGGTGCTTCGCTAATTTTTGCCGGGCTTTCTCCAGCATTTTGGGATTGATATCGATAGCTATGACTTTACAGGGATAATGTTCCGCAATATAGACTACCGTCTGCCCGGTTCCACAACCTACATCCAATAGCGTCATATTTGGAGTAATTGTTTCATTATGCAACAGTAACCTGGTCAGTGCCGGCCCACCGGGATGAGCGCTATTTACCTCATACTGAGCTAATAGATCAAGATAAGTTACTTTTCCCACTGTAAATCCTCCGAATCTAAATTGTTATTGCCATACTATGAAGGATTCGGATTGATGGTGATTCATACTTTTGCAGCATCCTTAGCTACAATTGTTATTATTAATGTTAAACGTGTCAGGAAGTTTTGAAATAAAAATACTTATGTTAATGGCCGACATAATAATAACATTTGCCTAGTCAATCCAGCAAATAAGATTCATATACTTTAATATAAGCCTACTGAAAAAGGGCTGAAAAAGGAGTGTATAAAACATGGCAGATGGACTTAGAGGACTTATGGATGGTATCTTTGGTTGTTGTAATCCATTTTTAATCTTCCTCATCCTCATTTTATTAGTTCTTGGCTGTTGCAGTTTCGGGCGTGGGTGTATATAAGGCCCTACGAAAAACTGAATAATAGGTTCTTCGTCTAATATCTGTGATTAGAATGCACATGATAAAGCGGTATGAAGAATCCTAATATTTAGCGTACACACGGTTTATTTGAGTAATTGTGATAATCTTTCGCTTATTCAATGAGTTTATCACAATTTTAAATATAATCGATGGATACTCAATCTTCTACCGGGAAGGAGTGAAATAATAATGGTTGAAACAAATAGTGGATTCTTTGGTGGAAATTTTGGCTGTTGCAATCCCTTTTTGATTTTCTTAATTTTCGTTCTTTTGATACTTGGTTGTTGCGGCGGCGGTTCCTTCATCTAAGCAAAATTCTTTGAGATATTAGCCCGGGTTATCCGGGCTTTTTAGTTGGTATTCAAAACACAAATAATTATTTCATTTTCCACATAGGAGCATTCATATTTTATTTCATACGTAATCTACCCATTGAGTCATATTCAATAAAAGGTTATTTGCCTAATATCACCCAAGAAAAAAAAGCATATTATATTGTAGATGGACGATAAGTCCACTACCAGAAAGGAGTGAAATAATAATGTCTGAAGCAAAAGGTGGATTCTTTGAAGGAATTTTTGGCTGTTGTAACCCCTTCTTGATTTTCTTAATTCTGATTCTTTTAGTACTTGGTTGTTGCATGGGCGGTTCTTTCATATAAGCAATAATTCTTTGAGTCTAGCCCGGGTTGACCGGGCTTTCTATTTTTAATACTTATTGCAATGTAAATACCTTTCAAACATCCGATGTATGTCAAAGAAAACCAATTTTTGGAATTATAAAATTAAAATATTCAATAAAATATACGGGCGTTTTTTGCTGCCTGCTCACCTAAATGATAATATTTTTGAATAAGCCGGGAGGAAAATTTTAAACTGCTTTCAACTAATGGATCTTCCGGTGAGATTACTATCAAACTGCTTCCCGGCTTAGAAAACCGGGTAAAATTTCTCTCCCGAACCTGTTTAACTATCCGTAAATCATTAATTCCAATCTCGGTGGTCAAGATATCAATCACCCGGTGGATAACCGCGAAAGTATTGTTC
>JAEZJQ010000088.1 GCA_023436305.1 Bacillota bacterium | reverse complement strand
TAATCTGTAAGTCTTGTTCGCTTACGGCCCGGGATACAGGTTTACGATATACGCTAGTCCGGTTGACGCTTAATAACTCTGCTTGACGTTTCACGGTGATGTGTGAACTCGGTATTTCAAAGCAAGCCTTACGTTCGTTTACGCCGGTTGATAATTTCTTCAGATTTTTTTTTGAGCCAGTCCACCTCGTAGGTGAGCTGACCGACTTTACGCTCTAATTGGGCAGTCCGTTCTTTTTCAGCCTCTAGGCCTTTTTCTATTGCGGATGGCCCTCGCTTGAATACTTCGGGGGCCCGTTCCAGAAATTCGGCTTTCCAGCGGCTGATCATGATCGGACTGACTCCATAACGGGCGGCGATTTCGTTTAAGGTGCCTTCTTCCCGCAGTAGTTCAATCACTACTTTGGTTTTAAATTCGGCTGTGTATTGGTTTCTTTTATTCATGTTCCCATTATAACTTATTTTTTCATTTTTGTGTCTCACCCTATGGGAGCATTATAGTTCACCGGAACCATGCAAGAAAATTACCACCGGCCATTTTTTATTCAAGTCAGCCGGATAGCCCAATGAATGATTCGGTGATTCTATTTTAAGCCAAGGCGTTTGCCAATTCAATGATTGTCGCAGATTCATCACCCAGATTATTGATGAGATATTCTTTTCCGGTAAAAATCTGATACAATGATAATGTTCCATTCGAAAGGAGCGGTTTTTAGTAAACCATTTACGAAAAATAAAAAATGAGTTAGTTCCGATGGAAAGAGCTTCAAAATCATTGATAATAATTCAAATCGGGAAGGGAGTTTTCGGTGGTGAACATGATTCAAAAAGTATATATTTCGGGCCTCGGCGCCATTGGAAGTATTTATGCCGCTAGGATCCACGAGTCGGACCCCGGCGCTATAACGGTCATTGCAGACCGGGAAAGGATAGAACGATATCAGCAAAACGGGATTACGGTGAATGGGACGGCATATCCTTTTCGCTTCATCCCGCCGGATACCCAAACCGGTCCGGCCGACTTGATTCTCATTGCCGTAAAGCAGCACCATCTGGAGCAAAGTATCCGGGATATCAGAAATTTTGTGGGGGAGAAAACCATTATTCTTTCGCTTTTAAACGGTATCACCAGTGAAGAGATGGTTGGCAGACAATATGGCATGACTAAGCTTCTTTATTCATTCGCGGTAGGTACCGATGCGGTCCGGGAAGGAACTCATACCCGGTTCTCCAATATCGGGCAAATTGTCTTCGGGGAAGCGATGAACATCAGCTATTCGGCCAAAGTCACCGCAGTCAAGGAATTTTTTGACCGGACCCGAATTCCTTACCGGATCCCTGAGAATATGCTCCGGGAGCTTTGGTGGAAATTTATGATGAATGTGGGCATTAATCAAACTTCCGCCATATTGAAAGCGCCCTATGGGGTTTTTCAAACCATTGGGGAAGCCCGGGAGTTATTGGAGATGGCCGCGGGGGAAGTGATTGAGTTATCTCATAAAACGGGTATCCATCTGAATGAGGATGATTTACGTAAGGCTGTCAAAATCATTAACGGCCTTGGACCGGAGGGAAAATCCTCCATGCTTCAGGATGTAGAGGCAGGCCGGAAGACCGAAGTTGAAATTTTTGCCGGAACCGTTATTGAGTTAGGGCGCACATATGGAGTGGATACACCCGTAAACCGGATCTTGTGGCGGATGATTCGGACACTGGAGCAGACCTATGGAGCGAAAGGTTAGTATACGATTATTCTTTAGTTTTTTCAATCCTTTCCTTGCGCCGCTGTTCCGCTTCCCGAAAATCAACCCGTTCTTCATCGGTTTGGGGGTTTAGCCTCGGTACCGGGGTTGGGTTGCCCTGATCGTCAAGAGCGACAAAGGTTAGATAAGCTTTATTGGTAAGGATTATCGTTCCGGTTTTGGGGTTTTCGGCGTAGGCCCTCACCAATACTTCCATGGAAGAGCGGCCCACCCAGGTTAATTTGGCTTTTAAGGTGACTATCTCTCCCATCCGCACCGGATGTCTGAAGTCCAGGCTATCCACGGCGATGGTGGCGACAGCCTTGTTGGAATGGCGGGTAGCCGCCATGGCGCCGGCGATATCCATCCAATGCATCATCCTGCCGCCAAGTAAGTTCCCCAGAATATTGGTGTCATTTGGAAGAACCAGTTCGGTCATCTCCACGGCCGATACGGAAGGGATTTTGGCAACCGCTGTTTCGGTATTATTAGCAGGTTCGTTCATTTTACCTCCACGTTAATCCGGGGTTCCATTACAGCCCCGATTCTCAACAAACACCAACAAATTATAATTTTAAAAATTATACCATTCTTCCTGACATTTGTCATATAAAAATTTGGAGATTCGATGGTACTATAATGCTTTGCGCTCCAATAATATCCAGACAGGCTGTTTCTATCCGTTCAGCATGGTATATACTTTGTTCTTTTTGATGATTGATTTCGGATTTTCAAAGATAATTCTAAGATTTCTAGGCGATATTCATAGTAAACAGTTCTATACGGTTGAAAGGAAGGATGAACATGAGCACAATCAGCGGAGTAAGTTCCAGTAGTTATTCCTATGTTCCTGTGAATTATACCCAAAATAATTCGGATGAAACGGAAACTGCGTCATCGGTTCAAAGTACTGATACAAGCACATTGAGTGAGAATTCCAATGAAACGCAGACAACTACCTCTTCCAGCAGTTCTTCCGGTAATGATTTATCGGGATCGGTTTTAGCAAGCCTGCTCACGATAAAGGCGAATACGGTTTCCACATTATTGGATGCCTTAAATAACAATTCCAGTTCTTCGAGAAGTTCCAATGATTCATTATTAAATATACTACAGCTATCGGTGGATTATACCATGCTAAAAAACGGGATCAATCCTTATGATACGCAGAGCT
>JAEZJQ010000070.1 GCA_023436305.1 Bacillota bacterium | reverse complement strand
AATGCCCGTATTTTACGGGCATTTATCAATCTATTGAAGACGATTATAGTGACTCTAGGAGTCTGTGCGGGTAATAGGTTTTCGAAGCATATTTAGTATTTGGTAGCACAATTTAATACAAGATATTGTGGTTTTAAGCTATAAAAATGTGTTACTCGCACAGACTCCTAGGGAGAATTATTGCTCCCGTGAAAGCTAGTAAAAACGAATTGACGGTCGCTGAATAAGCTCCAACTGCTGTGTAGCTTTTCTGGGCCGTAATTTATTATTATCATAATTTTTTGAAAGGAGATTCCTCAACTTCCAATCTTATAAATATTCCAATTTTAATTTTACGAGGAAGGAGACGCATACGAAGATATTGCTCGTGATAAGGAAAGTTCGGTTCGTTCCCCTTTTTAGAAATGCTTTAGAAATAGAAAGTAGACTTAAAGTTAGCAGTCATATAATGTTGTGAATATGTACTATGGGGTTAACAACAGCTCTCTTTTCGCATATATTGATTAGAAATATTTGACTGAAATAAAGGTGACGGCAAGTGTTAATCGGTAATTTAAATCCAACGGTACCTCGGATCCCCCTACGCGATTTTTTTAAAAACCCGCTAAAAACAGCATTCCAGATTTCACCGGACGGGAACTATCTTTCCTTTATGGGACCTTATCAAAACCGCTTGAATGTGTATGTACAAAAACGCGGCACCAATGAAGTGATACGAGTCACAGGAGAAACTGCCCGTGACATTACCGATTATTTTTGGAAAGGTAACAACCGGATTATATATCGCAAAGATTTTAAGGGTGATGAGAATTATCACTTGGTTTCCGTGGAGCGGGACGGCCGGAATTTAAAGGATCTGACTCCATTTGAAGGCGTACGGGCGGAAATCATCGACATACATAATGATCATGACGGAGAAATAATTATTGGTCTGAATAAACGGAATCCCCAGGTTTTCGACGCCTACCGTTTGAACGTGGTCACCGGCGAAATGAAACTGATTGCCAAAAATCCCGGCAATATTGTAGCCTGGAAGACCGATCATCGTGGTAAAATCCGGATCGCCGTGGCCAGCGAAGGGGTGAATAATACTTTATTATATCGGGAAACCGAGGAGGTGCCTTTTAAACCAGTTATCACCACAAATTTTCGGGTGACGATCAATCCTCTTTTCTTTACGTTCGACAATCAAAACGTCTATGCCGCATCGAATATCGGCCGCGACAAGTTAGCCATTGTTATCTTCGATATCAAAAAAGGCAAAGAGGTGGAAGTGATCTTCAAACATCCTGAAGTTGATGTGAAAAGTCTCCATTATTCGCCCAAACGTAAGGTTTTAACTTACGTCGTTTACACTACCTGGAAAGATGAATACCAATTCTTAGATTCCCAGACAGAGTCGGAGTATATAAAACTCCGGCGAAAAATGCCCTTGGGTGAACTCGTCTTTGCTGCTATGAATAGAAATGAAGACATTCATATCATCAGGAGATATAACGATCGCACCCGGGGCGCGTATTATTTATATGAAACCGCCATCGACAAATTAGTCAAGCTTTCCGATATCAGCCCCTGGCTTAAAGAAGAAGATATGTGTGAACTAAAACCCATCACTTATAAATCGCGTGACGGTTTACTCATTCATGGTTATTTGACCCTTCCCAGAGGTATGGAACCCAGAAATCTCCCGGTGGTAGTCAACCCGCATGGCGGTCCCTGGACCCGGAATGACTGGGGTTTTAACCCGGAAGTCCAATTTCTGGCTAATCGGGGTTTTGCGGTTTTACAGATGAATTTTCGTGGTTCCACCGGTTATGGACGTAGGTTCTGGGAACTATCTTTCAAACAATGGGGCCGCAAAATGCAGGATGACATTACTGATGGTGTATACTGGCTAGTCAAACAAGGGGTTGCCAATCCTAAGAAAATCGTTCTTTATGGTGCCAGTTATGGGGGATATGCCACTTTGGCCGGGGTAACTTTTAATCCGGATCTATATGCTTGTGGTGTGAATTATGTAGGAATATCCGATATTTTTTCGTTCTTGAAGACCATTCCGCCTTATTGGGAACCGATGCGCGATCAACTTTACGCAAAGGTGGGCGACCCTAAAAAAGATGCCAAATTGTTACTCGCCACCTCACCGATTTTTCACGTCGCTCAAATTAAAGTGCCGCTTTTAGTAGCTCATGGCGTCCATGATCCCCGAGTCAATATCAGTCAATCCGACCGAATTGTCGCTGCCTTACGAAAGCGGGGGCTCAATGTGGAATACATGGTCAAGGAAAATGAGGGTCACGGCTTTCATAACGAAGAAAACCGCTTTGATTTTTACGAAGCGATGGAAAAATTCCTGGCCAAGAATTTACTAAATATCACTTTAACGAGTTCCGCATTTTCATACGGCTGCCCGATTCCCCCAAAATACGCCAGGTTTGACGCCCATCCGGCCGGTTTTAATTATTCTCCGCCATTGTTTTGGGCTAATGTTCCAGTGGGCATCAAAAGTTTTGTTCTCATTTGTATTGATCCTGACGGGGGAAACTGGATTCACTGGGTTCTTTTTAATATCCCGTCCACAACCAATCACTTCAATGAAAATGTTCCCAAGAATCCGATACTGCCCGATAATTCAAAGCAAGGAAATAATAGTTGGAACCTGATCGGTTATGATGGGCCATCCCCACCCAAAGGAACTGGTATCCATCACTATTATTTTACCATCTATGCCTTGGACACCACTCTTGACTTGCCGTTTGGATCTACCAAAAACCAAGTGGTTTCGGCAATGAAAGGTCATATTTTACGACAAGGTCAGTTGATGGGAACATACCAATATCAATGAACTTTTAAATTATGAAGATAATGACTTCAGCAACATTTGCCGGTCATCCTTATTACCAAAAGAGACCATGGTCGCATTTTTAACAAATGTTTTTAATAAACTCGTTAAAACCGACTGCGGTCCAATCTCAATGAAGTTGGTGATCCCTTGTTTTTCTAAATATTGAATAGTGGCCAGCCATTGAACCGAATGGGTCAGCTGCAGTTTGAGTTTGGCTAAAATACTATTAGAATTAGAATATGGCAAAGCATCGACATTGGATATTACAGGCCATTTTAGTTCATGATAAGTGTATTTTTTCAGTTCAATTTCCAATTGGTCGGCCACTGGTTGCATCAAGGGGCAGTGTAATGGAGGAGCGGTTAATATCGGGGAAATCTGAGCTCCTAATTCAATTAAGTTATCCTCGACCTGGACTACGGCATCCTGATGTCCTGAAATGGCAATTTGGCTGGGTGAATTATAACAGGAAACCCCTACCATTTGATCAGGACTGCTAATTTTTTTGCATTCTACTTCGGCAGTTTGAATATCGATCCCTTCCACGATAGTCATGGAACCCTCACCCGAATCGGCGATTTCCTGGGCCAATACTCCTCTTCGATAAATCATTTTCAAGGCGTCGGCAAATTCCAGCGCTCCGGAACAGGTTAAGGCCGCATATTCACCCAAGCTATGCCCCGCGGAATATTGGGGAGAGACTCCCATCTCCTGCATATACACTTTAAAAAGAGCCACACAAACAATGAATAATCCCGGAAACATGTTTTCCAGGCTATTTAATTTTAATAAATTACCCTCGAAACATATCTTGGTAATATCGTACCCGAGCACATCATTGGCTTCTTCAAATACTCGTTTCGCCACCTCATATTCGTTATAGAGATCGCGACCCATGCCCACGAAATGCGATCCTTGCCCTGGAAATAATAGCGCTGTTTTATTCATTGATCGGTCACCTCAAAGAGTTATTTGACAAGATGGTGGTTTCATATTGTGGTAAATCATTGGCTTGAAATATTATTCGAGAATATTAACTTTTACATAATCGGGAACCGGTTGAATCTGGGAAAGATCATTTTCGTAAGTCGTTATGCCGTCTTCCGATTTAATTTCCTTGAACCCTGCAAAAGTGTACGTAATAAGCATCATCCGGTTTCTGTCATTGGGGACAAACTCGGCCCGTAAAGGTTTATGGGCTGTTTTGGCGAGACCCATGATATAATTAAGCAGAATGGTACCGACTCCCCGGGACATAACCCGGCATGACATTAACAATAACTTGATGGTCCAGACATCATTGCATTCAATGAGCGCCAGTCCTATTTTACCGTAGGTTCCGTATTTATCATCAAGGCTCGCGATAAATAATTTATGATCCCGCGACTTTCGAAAGTTGTTTAGTTCTTCGTAAGAATATGTATAACCGGTGGTATTCAATTGATGAGTCCGGACAGTCAGTTCCTCGGCCCTTTCCAGATCGCCTTCCCGGACTGTTGAGATGGTGAAGACCATATTCAATGAAGCCAAGAAATCTTCCGCCGGGCCATCAAACCTTTCCTCGGCGGTATTTCTTTCGATGTCATGAAGATACATTAAGCGGCGGATTTTTGAATCCTCGGTGATAAATCGAGGGTTCATCTCCGGCATATCCAATATTCCATTCAGATTGGCGGCGTCAATGCAAAACACTAACGGATTTTCAAAAATGACTTCCTCTCTTTCAAAGGCTTGATCATCGATAAAAGCTACCGTATCGATACCAATGTTGATTAATTTGGCAATTTCCTTCACGGAAGCGGATTTAATGCCCCAATTGATTTGGGGATATAAAAAAAAATCATGGAGACCCATTTCCCGTAATTTGGTCATGGCTAAATCATAATCGTTTTTACTGGCGATGGATTGTAAAACACCCCGCTTATCCAACGTTTCGATAATTTCCTTAATTCCATCCCGTAAGGTGACACGGTTATCTTCTATCAAAACACCATCCCAGATGGTATTATCCAGATCCCAGACAACACATTTGATCTTTTTTTCTTCCTTATCCATTTCGCCTTTGCTCCTTTGAAATAAGTTAAGACAAGTTTCGGAAGGCATTGGTCGCGATTAATATTTCATGCATCTGTGATGTTCCTTCGATGATTTCCATGATTTTAGCGTCCCGATAGAAACGTTCAACCGGGTATTGGTTGGAACAGCCATTGGCGCCATGAATTTGGATGGCGTCACTGGTTATTTTTTGCAGCATGGTCGTGGCAAAATATTTCGCCGACCAAGTTTCCATGATTGAATCGGGGTCGCCGTTATCTTTTAAATATCCGGCATTATAACACAATAGTCGCGCCGCTTTAACATTCACAACCATTTCAGTGATGATTTTTTGAATGAGCTGGTGTTGGCGTAAGGGCTCGCCGAATTGCTTCCGTTTTCTGGCATATTGTAGGCATTCATCCAGACAAGCCTGGCCGAGTCCCACGCTTCCGCAAGCAATTGAATAACGGCCGTAATCCAGGGAATGAAGCGCCACATACGACAAACCAAAGCCGGGGTTTCCAACCAGATTTTCCTTCGGGATACGGCATTCGGCCATATCCAATTCAGCGGTTCCCGAGGCGCGTAATCCTAAAAGACCCGAAACAGGTTTTATTGAAAGCCCCGGGCTGTTCTTCTCAACCAAAAAGGCGGTGGGTTTTCCGTCGAGTTTGGCGAATAACAGGAAAACATCGGCAATCTGGCCGAAAGTAATCCATTTTTTCTTCCCATTTAAAATATAGTAATCATCCACGAGAACAGCCGTCGTTTCAATACTTTTCGCATCGCTTCCGACGTTGGGTTCGGTTAAGGCAAAGGCGGCAATGGCATTTCCCGTGGCCAACCGTTTAAGCCAATAATCACGTTGTTCCTGGGTTCCCCATTTCAGAACCGCCAAAGCCGCCATTCCGTGAACCGTTAGTAAACTTCTGACGGATGAGCATCCACGGCCTATCTCTTCATGCATAATGCCCAAAAGTAACATACTTAAGTCTCTACCCCCGTATTCTTGAGGCAGTAGCGCGCCTAGATAACCCTTTTCCGACAATTTACGAATAATTTCCGGCGTTAGGGAGTTGTTGGCGTCAAATTCGGAAGCCACCGGAATGATTTCCTTATCGACAAACGACTTAATTTCACTCTGGAACGCTTTTTGTTCACTTGTTAATTCCATTTTGACCATCCCGTTATACTGAAATTGATTTACTCTCAATTAACTTAACGATGTTATTAATGGTACGGAAATTCGCCAGATCCAAATCTTTGGTTTCGATTCGTATTCCAAATTCTTTTTCCAAAAACATCACCAATTGCATCGCGAACAATGAATTCACAAATCCTAAAGCAAACATGTCCTCATCATTTTGTAATTCGTGTTTCCGAAAATACTTTGCTAAAAATCCCCTTAATTTGGTTTCAATTTCTTGTGATGACATTGTCGCTCCCCTTTTTGATCGGTTTTTATGTTGAAAGTTACAAGGTAAAGGTAATTATTATTTCATTCCTGATTGTGACTTACAGGCATGGGTAGTTAGTAGGTATAAAAACCTTCGCCGCTTTTTACGCCGTATAAACCGGCATCAACCATTTTTCTAAGTAAAGGACAACAACGGAACTTTGGATCCTGATAGCTTTCATACAAAACATCCAATGAGTTCACCACAGTATCCAAACCGATTAAATCCGCGGTTTCCAAAGGCCCCATCTTATGGCCGTAACATTTTTTAAAAATCTCATCGACTTCCTGGGGGGAGGCAACTTGGTCCTGGACGACAAAAGCGGCCTCATTCATAAAGAGGTGGGAGATTCGATTGGAAACGAAACCGGGAAGATCATTCACCACAATACATTCTTTCCCCATACTCGCCAGTAATTGTTTCGTCGTTTCGATGGTCTCTTCCGAAGTATGATAACCGCGAATGGTTTCTACCGTTGTTTTTAGTGGAACCGGATTCATAAAATGAGTGCCAATCACTTGGAAAGGCCGTTTCGTCAGGGAAGCGATCTTGGTTATCGGAATACAGGATGTATTCACCGCAAATATACAATTTGGTATGCAAATCTCATCAATCTTCGGATATATTTCTGCTTTTATTTCCCATTTTTCAGTAACGTTTTCAATGATATATTCAGCCTGCTTTAGCAGTTGGTAGTCCGTGGTATAGTTAATTTGGGCAATGATGGAATCAGGATCAAATGCCGCTTCTGTATTTTTCTGAAAAAGCGTTTGCAGGCGAATTTTGTTATATATTTCTTCTTTTGAATGATTTAATACATCCGTGGAAATATCGACCAATATAACTTGATAGCCAACTTGCGCTAAATTTTGCGCAACGCCACTTCCCATAACACCCGCACCGATAACACCAACTGTTTTCATTGTTCTCACCTTCTGATTCTATAAAATAATAATCAATTAAAACCATTGCGCGACTCGAATTGGAACATATATATTTCAAAGATACATTATATAATTCAACTAATATAACATTTATCCTCTTTAAACTGTACAAATTTTTTTAATAATATTGACTATATAAAAAGGTTATTATATAGTTAAATCGAATTCTCTATCGTATATTTCATCTATATTTTGTTCCGTCGTAGTAAATTCTTCCGTGAGATGACAGATATTTCGAGAATGTTTAATACATTTAAAACATTATAAAAATATATTAATTATAGGAAATGCCATTAGCGCGACTCTCTTGGCGTATTATGAAGATCAACCGGATAAGAAACAAGTACCGGGATTTCAACCACTCTATTTGGGTTAGGAACTTTTCCAATATAAAAGCGAACATTTACAACGATTTGGGAATTTCAAGAAAATAAAACACTATCCGGATGACATTCATTATCAAGCCGGGAAACTGTTAACGGACGGAAAAATCATCGGATGGGTTCAGGGTAAGGCCGAATTTGGGCCGCGGGCTCTGGGCAACCGGTCGGTTTTAGCGATCCCCGGCAGCCGGCGATTAAGGATATAATCAACGAGCGGGTTAAGTTCCGGGAAGAGTTCCGGCCTTTGGCGCCTTCCATTCTTCATGAGTTCGGTCCGGTTATCCACTCGGTTGAGGATGCAATCGCCGTTTTTTACACCAGCGGACTGGACGCCCTAATCATCGGCGATTTATTGATCGAGAAGGACGAATAATATCTCTGAAAGTTTTCAAAAGGATATTCCGGAGGCTTGGTTTTGGGTATGAATAACAACCGGCTTTTTATTTTTGGGGAGGATGGTAACAACAATGGTTACATATGTTTTTCCAGG
>JAEZJQ010000032.1 GCA_023436305.1 Bacillota bacterium | reverse complement strand
ATTTTTTGTTGCAAGAATCCCCTGAATGGTATCTCTTCAAAAAATCCTACCATTATACCGCCAATCCAATAATAAACATCCATATGAAAATTAATGGTTTTTCCCATCCCATGGTATTTTATTAATTCTATCAAAATGAAGGCAATACTAAGTAATACTCCCCATTTGACACCATTTTTAATATGGCCTTTTAACTTCAAGTACTCTAAAGAATTTACTGAATCAATACACTTAAGATATACAAATACTGGAATTATCCATAAAAGAGTTTTACCAGAGACCCATAGTATTTCAAAAAGGACTTTATCATTTTCAAAATTACTTTTTATAAACGGATTGAAAAAAAAGTACCAAAGTGTTACACCCGTTAAAATAATATGACAAACAATGTCAAATACAGTAGATTTCTATTTTTTGTCATTCATCCCATTCCTCCTTTCAAATAATAGGCATCTTGAACTGCTAGCCCGCCGGATGCAGGCGCAGACTGTACCCATGGCACTTAACTAGGAGTCTGTGCGAGTAACACTTTTCAATAACTTAAAACAACTATATGTTGTATTAGAACATGACACTTGATACGAAATACGCTTCGAAAATCGATTATCCGCGCAGACTCCTAGACATTGATGATCATTTTCACGCATTTCCCTTAGTCCTAAATTTTTACAATTACAGCTAAGCAACACAGTCAAACCCGTAATAGAAGCGGTCATTATATTTTAATTTTTCGATAAAATGATTTTATTCCCTCCTTTTAAATTTGAATTTCATGGAAATGAAATTTAAATTATTATACCGAAATTGTCAAATTTACAAAAGGAATTTAAAAACCGTCTCAAAATCTGAGGCGGTTTCTAGTCTCATAGAAAGAATGTTTTGCATTCACCTTAATGTCATCGTCCCTTATGAATATGAAGGCACTTTTTAGATGTTAATCCTCTTTCTTTGAATGTAAAGGTTTAATATCAGCCAAAAGCTTTTCGATATCTTCCCTCTTAATCATTGATTTCCCGACACGTTTATAAATTGGTAATTTTCCCGATTCCGAATAACGGTAAACCGTTGATCGGGATATCCCCAGTATCTTGGCAGCGTCGTTGATCTTTACCCATTCTTCCATTGGAAATCCTCCCTATATCCAATAATATAGCATATTTATTATTTTGTTTCAAATGTATTAAGTTGATAAAGTATTCATTGCAATTTTTGAGACAAAATGATACAATGTGGGATATAAAAGTACAGTTGAAACAAAAGGGAGGCCCGCCAATGGCCAAAGACCCCTTCTTAAAAGCATTCGATGAACTTTTGGAAGACCAGATCGACCTCATTCGTTTTGAAAAAATCAGCCACGAATATGCCGCCAATGAAGACCGGAAAGACGAAATCACGAAAACCCTGGGATTCCTTCCGGCAACGGTGGAAACCAAATTGGGACCGGTTAAGATACATAACCTGTTAGCGGATCTTGACGAATTGCACTATGAATCAGTGGGGATCTGTTTTGACATTGCCGTAAAACACGGGTTTTCCCTGGCCTATAAACTGATATTTCATAACCTTATTTAAAATATAAAGGATAAAGGGTAAAGGATTAATTTTAAAATTGCTTGGCTCGATTTCAAAATTCCTTAGGCTTTATTTTAAAATTCCTTAGGCTTAATTTTAAAATCCAGCGGCTCGATTTGTAAATTGAGCGGCTCAATTTTGCACGGTGGAGGGTCTCAAAAAAGGTTACTTTTAGACAACCCCCTCCACCAGGCGATTGGTTCATCGATTAAGTTTTCATTCCCGGCTGGTCGATATCAAGGGTGTGTTAAATTTTTTGTGTTTTGTTGCTTTTTCGACTTCACGGAAGGAGTCGCGCGTTCACCTTCCCTGGAAGGTGACTTCTTATTCAAGGATGAAAAAAAGCGGTCGCTATCGAAAGCCTTGACCCAATTGGCATGACAGTTCCTCTCGCATGTTTTTTGTCAAGCAAAATTCCACAAAAATGTCGAGATAAATTCCCCATCGATATTGTGGGGAATTTTAATTTTCGCTTAGCCTTGGAGGATTTGAAAATACCATAAAGAACTATTTATACAGAAAAAACAGTCTATATTTGCAAAATTGTAAAAACCTTTGGCTATCATGCTTATCAATCTGGAGTTTCAATTGAAGTGATACAAAAATTATTCAACCATTCGGCTCCTTCGATTACGCTCAGATATATTGGCATTACTCAAGATGATCTTGACAACGTTTATTTGAATCTAAATTTGTAACAGTTTGGCAAGCCGTTAGCGATTTAAATTGTGCTATTGATAACTCAGATTTGCTAAACAAATAATAAATAAATTTAAATATTTTTATATCCACTATGAAAGGAGCCCGCTCATGACAAAACCTGCATTAACATTCAATGAGGTAGCACCACTTTATCATAAGGTACGTCCACGTTATCCCCAAGAATTATTTAACGCTCTTTTTAAGTTGACAGACATTCCAAAGAATGCCCGAATTCTCGAGATCGGAGCCGGTACTGGCATTGCAACCGCTGAACTTGTCAAACATGGATTTCATGTGGTTGCCCTAGAACCTGGCCCGGAAATGGCTTTAGTACTTAAACAGAATTTAAAGAGTCCTAATCTAGAAGTAATCATCTCTACATTCGAAGATTGGACACTACCGCAAGGTGGCTTTGATTTAGTAGTCTCTTTTACGGCCTTTCACTGGCTTGATCCAGCAACCTGTTATCAACGAATCTCCAAAGCCTTATCTCCCTCGGGGTACTTAGCAATCGTTAAATATCACCACGTTGCGGGTGGTGACCGATCATTTTTTTATAAAGTACAAGAATATTATGAGAAATACATGCCAGATAGTTCAGAGTTTCGATTACCAGAAATTAGTGAGTTCAAACCCAACACCCAAGGAATCTGTGCTAGTGGTTTATTTAACGAGCCTATTTATCGAAGTTATCTCACCGAAGAGACGTATAGTCGAGCAGACTATGAGCAACTTCTATTAACATATTCTGATCATCGTGTTCTTGAAGAACAAAAACGCTCTCAGCTTTTGAATTGTATTGGGACCTTAATCGATGAACACTATGAAGGTCAAATACACAAGTGCTATCTAAATGAACTTGTAGTGGCTCGTAAACGCTAGGCTTCATCTACTTTATTAATTACATAACTTCCCTAAATATCTTCCGACGGGGGTGCCCGGTCTGGGCCGGTTTGTGTATAAAACCTTGCAGGATGATATGCCAACGGCGCGGCTTGTTCGTAAGCCGAGTAATACATCCAAAAGTAAAGCCGTGTTGCTCGACATCCTTGTCTCGCATATCGGGCAAATATATCTGGTCTATAAAACGCTTTAATCTTACAGCCGACATGGAGGTCGGCATCGCGGCACGAGAACAGGACGTTTGCGGCTTGTTTACAAGCCGACGCCGTGGACCCGAAAGCAAAACCCTATAGACGCTTACACGACGTAAGCGTCTTTTCTAATGGCGAAGCACTCAACCGCAAGGCCATGGATGGCCTGAAGCTATTAGGGTCCAGGGGACTACGTCCCCGGCGGCCGGATTGTTAAGGAGTGGCCGCGCACTCCTCGTATAATAAAGTCAAATGTAGTTGCCAAATAAAAGGCAATCTGCAATAATTTTCTCGTATGGACAGAGGTGATCGGTGCACTCCTTGAAGGTAAACTT
>JAEZJQ010000037.1 GCA_023436305.1 Bacillota bacterium | reverse complement strand
CGATCAAAGGAGTATTCCATGAAGAAAATTAATCCGGAATGGTATAAGAATATCTGGTCACTGGATATTAAAAATCAATCGTGGGTTGAAGACACGGAAAACCAGGTGGATTTTATCATAAAAACTCTTGAACTAACAGGGAAAGAGCGGGTACTTGATTTGGCCTGCGGTTTTGGCAGACATTCCTTTTCGTTGGCACGGAAAGGGTTTTCGGTGGTCGGAATCTATATTACAAAAGATTATATCGATGATGCCATCAAAGAGGCCAAATTAGCTTCGTTGAAAATTGATTTTATCCAAGCGGATATTCGGGACTTAAAATATAAAAATGAATTTGATGTAGTCTTTAATCTGGCGGATGGCGCTATCGGTTATCTGGAAAACGATGAGGAGAATTTAAAAATCTTTGATAGGATCGCAAGCGCTCTTAAACCGGGTGGTAAACATTTTATGGATATTTGTAACGCCGAACATGCGGAAGCGTATTTCCCGAAACGCCATTGGGAGATTGGAGCCACAACGTTATCATTACCGGAATTTGATTGGGATCAAGAAAACCGCAGAATGATATTTAGCGATTGGGGAATTACATTTGGGGAAACCGCTCAAAAACCGGATTTCATCGACCCATGTTCATCAACGCGTTTATATTCAAAATCCGAATTAGATACAATTTTACAATCGCGTGGAATGGAAATCATTAATACTTTTTCGAACTATTACGGCAAAGAAGCGACATATAAGGAATTACAGTTATTAGTATATTCCAGGAAGAAATAAAATTTACATATTATGAGATTAAGACTCCGGATGAACTACACTGCTAAAAAACAAATCCCCTTTTCGATATAACGCCGTATAATTGTATAAAACAATTCAACAATTTGCCCGGAATAATCATGATCGTGAATCAATATAATATCCGTCGTCCCCAAATCATTTAAAGCTTGGCCTTTCTCCGGATAATCCTTGTCGATTCTTGCCAGTATGGCCTCCGCTTCATTTAATCCATCCGGGGCGTCCTCTTTATTAAGCCAGTACTCCTTTTGGTCGAAGGTGCAGCGGACGTCGAAATCATCCAATAGTTTGGCGTCATTAAACCTCTTGAGATTGATACCTTGAAAATCGGGTTGACGATACCCCTGAGCTTGTAGAAAGGACTGGATGGCTTTTCGTTTTTCTTCTCTTGGGTACATGAGCCGTACCTGTTCCAGCGACTCTTTTTGATATTCCGCCGAGTTATCATCCCCACCCGAGTCAAAAAGGGGAAATCGAAAAAACTTCGCCGGTCTCTCCACTCCACTTTTTTGATACATCTGTTCGATGATTTCATCCGTTTTTTTGATTTGATATTGGCACTCTTCCAATGACAAATCTGAAAAATAAGGATGAGTCAAGGAATGATTACCAATGGTAAATCCCTTATGAATCGCGTAAACCATATCGTTTTCATGCTTTAAAATGTTTTCACCGACACAAAAAAATATGGCCGGAATCTTCATCTTCGAAAGAAAATCCACCTTGTTCCGAAAATCGTTGCTTGGCGCATCATCAATGGTTAAGTACGCTTTTTTTAAATTCATTTTGAACCCCCCGCAACTTTGCTAGGAGTCTGTGTGAGTAACACATTTTTATAGCTTAAAACTACAATTCTTGTATTCGATTATGTCACTAAACACTAAACATGCTTCGAAAACCTATTACCCGCACAGACTCCTAGATTATATTCAATGATGAATCGACTTGTCCTTTTAGATAAATAAATATTTTTCACCGGTGTCCGATAGTATTTGAATCGTTCGCGCCGGGACCAAAACGGAAAAAGGGCTGTTCTGAAAATTAACTTTTCAGAACAACCCTCGATGAATTGCTTAAAACCGATGTTTAAATTTTAAATTTATCCCTTAAGGAACATCCAATTCAAACGACACGCAGAAGTTCGGTAGCGCAACTCCGGTGTTGCTGCCCACGAAGGGGTCGGAGTCCCGGAGCAAGCCCCAGCGAACGGTTCCGTTGGTCCTTTTCGTGCCGCCGCTGGTATAGGCGTAGCCGACCTTCAGGTATGACGTGGGAAGATCACTGGCGCAGGTGATGATTACCGATCTGCCGGAAATCTGTACAGAACTGATGGTAATTCTTGTACCGCTGGTAGTGTAGACCTCAAAACCCTTTCCATTAGCCCACTCCGTCAAGCTACTCTGATTGGGAGCCGGCATGGTGCTGTCCCAAACCAGCGGCGCCACCGGCACATTGAAGTTCACCGTAATCACCCTAGTGCTGGTTCTTACTACACTGGTCGGTTGGAGCGGCTGCCAGTCACGGCCCAGGACCACCTTCTCGTAGTAGACTTGGCCGTGTTTCTCGCCCAGTTGCCGGTAGCCTTCCGCCACCAGGTGAACGCCGTCGGTGGCATAAGGATACTGGTACTTGGGTCCCACGCAAATGATTTTCCCGGGATAGTCCAATCCCACCTTCCACTGGACCAGGGTGGAAAACGATATACCAGTGGTCCCGCAGGAATTCTGCTGGTTTGTAAATAGCGGAATGCTCTGGGTTTGACCGGTAATGGCCTTAATATCCGTATTATAGTCGGACCACAGCGTATATAATTCATTCTCGTAATTGGTATTACCGGAATCTGATTCACCATGGGTAATGATAATGCCGCCTACACCATATGTTTTACCCGCAACCGCAGCCAAACGTTTGATGGCCTCGACTTCAAACAAGGTCGCCGCATATGCCCTTCCGGAATAACCGGTATCAACGGCGGTTTTACGGAGGCAGTCGATTCCCTTTCCTGTTTCACCCACCACCGTATGCACGGTGATGTAATTGGCTCCCGAAGCCGCCAGGACCAGGGACGAAATCTGGTTGGCCATTGCGGAATGCGGTGTCTCACCAAATATATTCCCGGGATACGGACCCGCCGGATTGTAGATACCATACACCCGAATCGGCTCGACCAGTGGAACCATGGAAAGGGCGCTACTACTCGGGTCCCATGGCGGCACAACCAGGCTCCCCAGTGAAAGCTTCAGGTTGGAATAGGGTTGGGTTGTGGTCACGGGCTGATCAGCCGAGGCGCCAACCGAGAGACTCTGGCCCGTACCGACGACTCCGGCCCAATCCCAAGGGATACTTACGCTACCTGTCGGAGTGGCTGTCGGAACCGGCGAAGCCGTCGGAATCGACGTGGGGGTTGACGTGGGTGTGGGTGTAGCCGTTATTGTTGTCGGTGTAGGCGTAGCCGTTGTTACCGTAGGTGTAGGAGTGACCGTTATTACCGTAGGTGTCGGGGTAGCCGTTGTTACCACCGTCGGAGTGGGCGTAGCCGTGGGATTTGATACGCTTCCCGGCTCGGTCCCCCATTGCAGGGTTCCGGATACATAGGACGTTACCGTGGACCAATCTACAAAACTCGAAGCCGACGAGTTAAAGGAATAATCTCCGGTTTGGGTGTAATTGGTCCAATCGTTTTTGGTGATCCGGGATTGAATCTCCAGGACGCCGCCGGATGCAAGGCTGCCCGCGCCGCTTGTGAAACCGATTTCCAGGTAGTAATCCGCTCCGGTTACCGCTGTGTCCAATTTGACAAACTTGCCCGTCACATTGGCAGTGATGGCGGTATGGCCCGGACTAGTAACGGCCGCATAGTCGCACCAGTAATTTTGCGTCTTATCCCCATCCACGGTGTAATAATACCGGATAGTCACGGTGGATAGGATGACTGCCGCCGAACCCTGATTGATAAGCTTGATAACCGGACTGATGGTATTGGTGGTGGCGGCGGTGCTTGAATTATACATCTGGATTTTAAGATCCCCGGACGCCGATGTAATATTAACGATAGATGTTATTGAAAAACATAACAATGTGATGATTAGCGCGATAAAAACGATTCTTTTCTTCAAAAAATCTCCCTCCTAATTTTTAATGACATTTACCCATTTATTCGGAGTTATTCATCTTGTTTGGATAGGGCCATCCCCCTTTCATTCCGGCGGCATATCCGGTTATTTTATTATAAAATTATTTGAATCAAAAATCATTGCATAAATCACTCAAAAACTTGCATTATTATCATACGATTTGCGATAAGTTCACCACCAAAAGCGCCATACCGGGCGCATCATAAGAAATCCGGCAGCATTCTCGCCGCCGGATTGTTCCATCATCGTTTCCTGGATATATTAGCAAAAAGTAATTTAGATATGAGTTACTGCTGAGAAAACTGCCAATTCAAACACCACGCCGGAATCCGGCTGTGAAAAACCGGCGCCGTTTCATTGAGATATGGTGAGTGAACCCGCATCCAAAGAGATTTCATAATAACCATGGCTATCCCAATTCAGCACCTGATTATTTTGTTTAAGAGTGCCTCCGCTGACCTTGACGCGCAGGTACTTGCCGCTGGGAAAGTTCGTCGGCAAAGTCCATTTGTAGATCATATCACTGCCGGATATGGTGGGAGAAATCGTCGAAAACAACTTCTGCGCGCGCCAGTATGCGCCGATGTCGACGACAGTATCGATCCACATGTCGCCGAACGCCTTGACGGCATTCACGCTGCTTGTAAACTGCGCAATATCGACAGGCTGGTACGCGCCATCGCTGCCACCAGTGAACCCGTGGATCAGAACAATCTGCCAATTTCCCGCACTACGGGCCGAACTGACAACACTGGTCATGGCGCTGGCCTGCGCGCCTGTGGCCGGAATATGACAAGGCAGGTTGAACGGATCGGAACTGCCGTTCGGCGCAATGGAGCCGCCTGCGACACCCCGGTTAATCAGGAACCTGGACTGAGCAAGGCTCACATAACTGTAATCACCGTACGGCGCTGCCATGGTATAGGGCTTTACACCGAAATGCTGCTGAATAAAGGTCGTACATGCATCGATATCACTACCTGAGCCGGTTTGCGGATGGCTTTGGGTGTGGTTGCCAAGTTCGTGGCCGGCTTGAAGCGCCTGCGCCCATATGCTGCTTGATGCTTCGCTCTTGTTGGACTGGAGGTAGAAGGTCATGGGTACGCCCAGGCCGTTGATTGTCGAGTAATGGGTGATCTGGGACGAGTTGGCGTCGTCAAACGTATAGGAAACCGCGCCTGTAAAGCCCGCCCAGTTGACTACAGTCAGATTCCCGACAGTTCCCGTTGGCCGGGGAACGTTAT
This sequence comes from Bacillota bacterium, assembly GCA_023436305.1. Taxonomy (GTDB): domain Bacteria; phylum Bacillota; class UBA4882; order UBA8346; family UBA8346; genus JAEZJQ01. Next base: position 845 of record JAEZJQ010000037.1, on the reverse strand, counting down.
TGCTGCCTGGAGGAACCGGCAGACCCGACGTCACAACCGGTCCGGTGGTCGGGGTCGGTGTGGGTATCCCGGTAGGCGTCGGAGTTGGCGTTTTAATACCTGTGCTTGTCGAGGTCGGCGTAGGTGTATTACCAACAACTGTTGCTGTTGGTGTGGCTGTAGGAGTCGTAACGCTTCCCCCCGGCTCGGTTCCCCATTGCAGGATTCCTGAAACATATGCGGTTACATAGGTCCAGTCTACATAATCGGAGGCCGACGCGTTGAAGGAATAATCGCCGGTTTGGGTATAATTGGTCCAGTCATTTTTAGCGAACCGGGATTGGATTTCGACGGTACCGCCGGATGCCAGACTGCCCGCGCCGCTCGCAAAACCGATCTCCAGATAGTAATCCGCACCGGTTGCCGCTGAACCCATTTTGACAAACTTGCCCGTCACATTGGAAGTGATGGCGGTATGGTTGGGACTCGTAATAGCCGCATAGTCGCACCAGTAATTCTGCGTCTTTTCCCCATCCACCGTATAATAATACCGGATGGTCACAGTGGAAAGATTGATTGCGGAGGAACTCTGATTGATCAGCTTAATTTTCGGGCTGATGGAATTCGTAGTGGCGGCGGTATTTGAATTCGCCATCTGGATCTTCACATCCCCGGCGGCGTATGAAATATTGGTGACCGATATGGCCGATACCAATAACAGCGCCATGACAAACAAAAATACAACGATTCTTTTCAAAACTATCTTCTCCCCTTTCTTTACGGTTCATTGGATTAGAATCAATGCTTCCTTTCTAATTTTCTTTCACAGTCACTTCCTTTCTTTGGGAACGTTCACGGATTATTAG
>JAEZJQ010000142.1 GCA_023436305.1 Bacillota bacterium | reverse complement strand
AGCATACTCCTTTTATTGTCCAGCGGACTTTAGCGGAATGGAAACGGCCGGTCGTGAATGATTTGGAATTCCCAAGACGGGCGGGCGTAAGCAGTTTTGGGGCGGGAGGGGCCAATGCCCATGTCGTGATTGAGGAGTATGTTCCCAAAGCTTGGGAACCATCTCAAATTACCGTTATTCCTGGAAATCCGGTAGGGCCTGTAGTCATCGTGTTGTCGGCGAAGAATGAAAAGCGGCTTGGAGAACAAGCGCAGCGATTATTGGCAACCATTCAAGCACGGGAGTTTTTCGATAATAATCTGGCCGATATGGCTTATACTCTCCAGGTAGGCCGTGAAGCAATGGAAGAACGCCTGGCGATAATTGTAAATTCCTTGCCGGAACTTGAGGAAAAACTACAGGGTTTTCTGGAAGATCGGGATGGCATTGGCGACCTATATCGCGGACAGGCCAGACGCAATCAAGAAGCTTTTAGTGTATTTAGTGCAGATGAAGATTTACAAAAAGCGATTGATGCCTGGGTAACCAAAGGGAAATATGGGAAGCTACTGGATCTTTGGGTTAAGGGTCTGATTTTTGACTGGAACAAATTATATGGGGATATCAAACCCCACCGAATCAGTTTGCCAACCTATCCCTTCGCTAGAGAATCCTATTGGGTGCCGGAGATTGATATCAAGCCGGGCAGTGTTGCACCAAATTCAAATATGTCCGTATTCCCGTGTGTACACGCACTTCATCCGTTATTGCATCACAACATCTCCGATCTTTCGGAGCAGAGATACAGTTCAACCTTTACAGGTGAGGAGTTTTTTATCGGGGATCATACTATCAAAGGGCAGCGGCTCTTTCCCGAAGCGGCCGGCCTTGAGATGGCCCGGGTGGCCGTAGCCTCTGCATCGGGAGTTTTTACCGATGACCAGACTGAGATACTGCTGAAAAACGTATTATGGGCTCAACCCATTGTGGTGGGAGACCATCCGGTTCAAATCCATATCGCACTTTTCCCGGAAGAGGACGGGGAGATTGCCTATGAAATATATACTGTGCCGGATGATGGTGAAGTTAAGGCGGAACCTGCAGTTCACAGCCAAGGGACTGCGGTATTGGTTCCCAATACTAAAGCGCCAACGTTAGATCTCAAAGGATTACAGGACCGTTGCAACCAGAGTACCTTTTCATCTGCTCAGGTATACATGGCCCTTAAGACCATGGGAATTGACTATGAACCCGAACACCAAGGGATTGAGTTAATATATAACGGGCAAGGACAAGCATTGGCCAAGATCTGCTTGCCTGCCTGCGTTGCCAACACAAAAGATACATTTATCCTGCATCCCGGCATCATGGATCCGGTCTTGCAAGCTATAATCAGTTTAACGATAGAGTCCGGTAATCCCAAGCCTACGATACCCTTTAAGTTGCATGAGCTTGAAATCTTCGGTAAATGTACCTCCCCAATGTGGGCTCTGATTCGATATATCGAAGGAAAAGAAGCGGAGGAAACGGAAGACAGGTCGCGGATTCGGACACGGGTGTCCAAATTTGATGTTGATTTGTGTGACGAACAAGGAACGGTTTTAGTACGGATAAAAGGGCTGGAAACCCGGGAAAATACGGATGTTAAGGTGAATGAAACCATTCCGCCGGTTTCTTTGGAGACTTCGAACACCCAAGAGGCCTATGAAATAATGACTTTTGAAGAAGTATGGCGAGAAGAATCCTTACGGGATTGGAATCAAGGTGCGGATTCCCTAGTTTGTCCAAAAACACTGGTTTGTTTTCTGTCCAATCCGGAAAATCAACAAGTATTTACTCAGTCAATCCAAAGCCATGATCAGCAAACAGTAATCATTTTCATTTCCCAAGGCGCCGCCTATCAAAAACAAACCCGGTATAATTACAGTATCGCCGCTACGGACTGCAATACTTACCGGGAGGCTTTTCAGAGTATTGGCAATGATTTTGGCGAGGTTGACGCTACATGCTGTTTATGGCCGCTTGAAGAGCCCGGTTGTGTTGAAGATTATTCCCGCATGGTCTATGTACTACAGGCTATGGGAGCCACTAAGTTAGCCGCTGGAAGAGTTTTATTCACCGCTCAATATGAGAACGAATTGGAACGTTGTTATATCGAATCTTGGATTGGGTTTGAGCGTTCCTTACAGCTGATTATGCCGAATACCCAAATAGCGGCAATCTTCCAAGCGGTGTCAGGACAAATCTTGGAAACAGTAGTCAACGATTTGGCGTTGAAACTTTGGGCGGAACTGCGGGCTAAAACAGCCGGAAGCGTGTTATATCAGGATGGGAAACGGTATGTATGCCAAATCCGGCCGAACGCAATAAAACCCGGTAACAATTTATTGAAACCGGGCGGAACTTATCTGATTACCGGAGGCTGCGGCGGATTGGGACTGCTGTTTGCGGAACACCTGGCGAAGCGGTCCGGCGAAACACAGCCGGTCAACCTGATACTTACCGGCAGATCCCCGCTAAATACCGAAAAACAGTCTAAAATTAAGGCGTTAGAGAATTTAGGCAGCCAGGTCATGTATATACAGGCTGATGTTTCGAATTCAACCCGCATGAAGAAAGGATTGCAGCAAGCCAGGGAACGCTTTGGAAATATTCGTGGGGTTGTTCATGCGGCCGGGATCGCCGGCAAGCAAAACATTTTTGAGAAAGAGATCCGGAGTTTTCAACAAGTGCTGGCCCCCAAAGTGAAAGGAACCCTAATACTCGATGAATTGACCCGGGAGGACCCTTTGGATTTCATCTGTTATTTCTCCTCATCTTCGGCAATCCTGGGGGATTTCGGGTCCTGTGATTACGCCATCGGAAACCGTTTTCTGATGGCCTATGCCCATTACCGGAACAGGCAACACCAAAAAGGGCAGCGGCCAGGCAAGGCCATCGTGATTAATTGGCCGCTGTGGAAAGACGGAGGCATGGGTATCGGCGCGGATGAAAATAACAGGATGTATCTGAAATCCAGCGGCCAACGTATTTTGGAGACCGAAGAAGGTTTGGCGATATTTGATCAGATCCTGTCCCAGGATAGCACCCAATATTTGGTGCTCGCCGGCCAACCCAGTCGGATCCACCGCTTTTTAGGATTGACCGGCGGCCGCTCTCCCCGGTCTTCACCGGTTTTTTCCGGTTCCTCACCCGGCGCGCTCAGTCGGGAAAGCGGTAGGCGGCCCGAAATTAAAGGGTTAAGTATCGCGCAATGCTTGGAATGGGATCTGAAAGAGCAGATCAGCCAGTTGCTCAAAATCTCCCGGGATAAGTTGGATCGGGACGAAAACTTGGCGGATTTTGGCTTTGATTCGGTTAGTTTAGCCCAATTGGCGAATTCATTATCGAACCATTACCGGATCGAAGTAACACCCGCCTTGTTCTTCGGGTATTCCACCATTGAAAAACTAACGCACTATTTCTTGTCCGAATATAAGGAAACGATTGAGGAGTTTTATCGGGAAGATCCGGATCAGCCTGAATTTGCGCAACCGGCGCCGGATTCCGCGGTTCCCGCGGCCGGGGTTATATCGCGACCGCCGGAACGAAGACTTCGATTTGCCGGAAAGAGCACTTGCTCAGGTATCCCCGAGCCAATCGCAATTATCGGAATGAGTGGGCGATTTCCAGGTGCCCGGAATATTGAAGAGTTATGGGCGATTCTGGCTACCGGGCAGGATATGATCAAGGAAATTCCCGAAGAACGATTGGAATGGCTAAAATACAACGCTTACACCCGTGATTTAGGGATCAATTTTAAATGTGGATGTATCCCCGGCGTTAGTGAATTTGAACCTTTGTTCTTTGAGATTTCACCCAAAGAAGCCGAAACCATGGACCCACGGCAGCGGTTGCTGCTACAGGAGTCTTGGAAAGCGCTGGAAGATGCCAGCTATGGGGCTGAACAAATAAAGACCCAGAAAATCGGGATGTTTGTCGGCGTGGAACAGGGCGATTATCAGTTGCTTACCAATGGAGAGGGCAGTATAACAGCCAATCACAATGCGATCCTCGCGTCGCGGCTCGCCTATTTCCTAAACTTGAACGGTCCGGTAATGGCTATTGACACGGCCTGTTCCTCCGGGTTGGTCGCCACCCATCAGGCCATTTTAAGTTTACGGAGCGGAGAGTGTGATACCGCCATTGCCGCGGGGGTCAATTTGCTGCTGGCGCCGGAGTCATATATTGGGTTGAGTCAAGCAGGAATGCTATCGGAGGACGGCAAATGCCGCGCTTTTGATAAACGGGCGGATGGCATGGTTCCGGGTGAAGCGGTGGCGGTGGTTATTCTTAAACGTTTATCCCGGGCCGAGGCGGACAGTGATCCCATTTATGCGGTCATCAAAGGAAGCAGTATCAACTACGATGGTAAAACCAACGGGATTACGGCTCCCAGTGGGGTATCCCAGACCAGTCTGCTAAAGACAGTATATGATCAGTACCGGGTGAATCCGGAAGAGATTGAGTATATTGTGACTCATGGAACCGGGACCAAATTAGGAGATCCAATCGAGATTAATGCCTTATACGACGCCTTTAAAGGTTATACCCGGCAACAAGGTTATTGCGCCCTTAGTTCCACCAAGACCAATTTCGGCCATACTTTTGCCGCTTCCGGATTGGTAAGCCTCATCAGCCTAGTCCAGGCATTGCGCCATGGGACAATTCCAGCGAGCCTGCACTGTGAAACGGAAAATGATTATATCAATTGGAAAGAAAGCCCTTTCTTTGTGAATAAAGCCAATAAACCTTGGCCGGACCGGATTGGAAAATCCGGAACCGGAATTACCCGTACGGGTGCTGTTAGCGCTTTTGGGATGAGTGGAACCAACGCACATATGGTGCTGCAAAGTTATTCGCCGAAAGAAAAGGCGGTGTCCGGCCATACCTCTCCGGATCAACCTCCATATTTCTTGTTGGCCCTTTCCGCAAAAACCCGGGAATCATTGGTAGAAAAGATCAAGGATATGATCGAAGTATTGCAAAACGATGATATTCAAGCGCAAGATTTATTACGGATTAGTTACACCTTGTTGAAGGGCCGGCAACATTTCAATCACCGCTGTGCAATAGTAATCCGGGACCGGGAAGATGGCGTATATGTATTGAAGCAAGCGGGTGGCAAGGAAAAACTGCCGAACCTGTTTCAAGGGAAAGTCCCCCGGGATTTCACGGGCCAAAGGGTGATCGAGCAGTATGCCCAAAACCTGATCAACATGAGCCGAACCGCAACCGAAAATGGGAACCGATATCAGGAAATTCTATATGGATTGGCGGACCTTTATTGTCAAGGTTATGAGCTGGATTGGAAGCATTTTTTCATTGATAATGCGTTGCAGCGAATTCATTTACCAACCTATCCTTTTATCAGGGAACGGTATTGGGTAGCTGAGACCGGATATACCGGCGACGGCATAGTGGTTTCTTCAATGATGAATCCCGTTACGGATAAAAAACCTCCCATTCGCAGAACAATTTACTTGCTGAACAAGCGATGGGAGCAATGTTTAGCGGCTCAAATCCGAAGTTGCAACCGCGTCATTGCGATTTTGGCCACCGCGGAAACCGTAGAACTAGCGGCGCAACTTGGTAAATGTTTTGCAAAAACTGAAATACTGCAACTCGAAAATCTGGAATTACCCTTGAAACAACCGGAACAAGAGTGGAAAAACTATGATGGTTGTATCGATTTAGCCGGTTGCGGTACGGGGATGAATCCCATTTTAACCTGGATTCCATGGCTTCAACAACTGATAGAACATGGCCGACGCGAGGGCTTAACAATGTTATGCGTAACAAAAGGATTGGAATCATTTCAAAATTCCAACCTCAATTTATCGGGCGCTTCCCGGGCCGGACTATACCGTATGCTCCAAAGTGAATATCACCACGTAAAATCACGGCATATGGACACGGATCTCTTAACCGATGATAATGAATTGGCCCGACAGATAGCTTCCGAATTTCTCATGGAAAGTGGCGAACCCGAAATTTGTTACCGGCAAGGAGTACGTTACCGGGCTTGTCTTCAGGAAATTTCAAACGAAGTGGATGCTGATCAAACCGTCGATTTTCCTGAAGAACATGTGCTGTGGATTACTGGGGGGACACGAGGCCTTGGTTACTTATGCGCGCGGCACTTTGTCAAACACTATGGTGTTAAACGTTTAGTTGTTACAGGTCAAGAGATAATACCCCCCAGGGACCAATGGGATTTGTATATGGATCAAAATACTTCGATTGCCGAAAAAATTAGGGCCATCCGGGACTTGGAAGCTCAGGGTGCAAATGTCCAAGTATTGTCTGTTTCTCTGGCAGATCAATATGCCTTGGAACAGCACCTGCAAGAGGTTAAGAGCACCATGGGTCCCATTGGCGGAATTATTCATTGCGCGGGTATATGTGATTTGAAAAATCCCGCTTTTATCCGAAAATCCATGGATGGAATTCAACGGGTATTGGAACCTAAAGTTGCCGGACTCGATACCATCTATCAAGTTTTCGCTAAAGAACCTTTACAATTCTTTATCCTGTTTTCATCCATTTCGGCGATTGTTCCCAGTTTGGCTTCGGGACAGAGCGATTACGTAATGGCCAACGCCTATATGGATTATTTCGCCGAGGCGGCCCATGTTAAGACGCCGCATATCAAGGATATAACCAAAGCCTGTCCCGTATTTAGCATTCAGTGGCCTAGTTGGAAAGAAACGGGGATGGGGGAAGTGAAAAGCAGGGCTTATGAACTAACCGGCCTGCTGAGCATAACTAACGAAGAAGGATTGAGTCTTTTCGATCGTATTCTAGCCGGAAAGCCCGGCCCCGTAGTCATACCGGCGGTAGTCAATCCCGAGTTATGGAGGCCTGATCGTTTGATGCAACGTTGGATTGAGGAGGGTTCCCCAGCCAATATCCGGCCCCGTTCCGTCGTTACAGACCAATCAACACTGTCCACCGGCTTTGTAAAGGAAGTCGAAAATTGGCTGGTGGATTTGTTTGCAAAGGAATTGAAAATCGATCCTTCCAAATTGGAAACCGATACTCCTTTCCAGGACTATGGCGTGGATTCGATTATGTTGGCTCAATTATTACGGGTGATCAATCAATGGATATCCGAGGAATTAGACCCCTCAATGATATATGAATATCCAACGATTGAATTATTTGCGGCGCGGATTGCCGGCAATTATACTTCCTCAATAGCCAAAACATTGGGTTTCTCAGTGTCGCGGCAGCTTGAATCTTTAATTCAGGAATCATTGTTTTCGTTACCCTCTGAAAAACCACGAGCCTCAATTGAGGGAACGGAAAGTGTATTCAGCCGCCGCAACACGATTAAGCCGCCGGATATTGCGGTAATCGGACTATCGTGCCGTTTTCCGGGAAGTGATACCTTGGAACAATATTGGCAATTATTATCGGAGGGCCGTTCAGCCATTGGCCCGGTGCCTCCGGAACGTTGGGGATATTCAAGACGGACAAATGCGGACCGCTTTTATGCGGGATTACTTAATAATATCACCCATTTTGATCCCTCATTCTTCTTGATTCCCGAAGAAGATGTCAAGGTGATGGATCCGCAGGCGCTCGTAATGTTGGAGGAAAGTCTGAAACTTTGGTATCATGCCGGATATACTCATCAGGAAATGAAGGGAAAATCCGTGGGGGTTTATATTGGAGGTCGTAGCCGGCACGAGGTAAATGAATCGAGTTTGCGGCAAGCCCGAAATCCAATCGTGGCCCTAGCCCAAAATTATTTGGCGGCGAATATCTCACAGTTCTTTGATCTTCGGGGCCCCAGTGTAGTTGTGGATACTGCCTGTTCTTCGGCATTAGTCGCTATGGATTTGGCAATCAAAGCTTTGGTTAGCCGTGATATTGAATCGGCAATGGTTGGGGGGGTTAATCTGTTAACCTCGGATGGAACCCATCATTTATTTGAACAACGGGGAATTCTCAATATGACATCTTCCTATCATATCTTCGATAAAAGGGCTAATGGAGCCATATTGGGAGAAGGAGCGGGTATGGTCCTGTTGAAGACGGTTGAGCAGGCACTGGCTGATGGTGATAATATTTACGCGGTGATTAAAGGGTTGGCAATCAATAATGACGGACGGACCCCGGGTCCGGCAACTCCAAATATACAGGCCCAGAAAGAAGTAATACAAAGCGCTCTGGCCAAAAGCGGCAAGACGGCCGGGGAAATCAGCTATATTGAGGCCAATGGCTCGGGTTCCGAAGTTACAGATTTACTTGAATTAAAAGCCATTCAATCCGTATACCGTTCTTCAAATGTCCTCCCACTGGGATTGGGATCAATCAAACCGAATATCGGACATCCATTATGCGCGGAAGGTATTGCCGGTTTTATCAAAATTGTAATGATGATGCAAAACAAACAGTTTGTTCCGTTTTTGTCCGGGGAACAGCCACTGGAATATTTTGATGTCGAGTCCTCCCCGATTTATTTTTCCCGAAAAACCGCCGCATGGACAACTACACCCTTAACCGCCGGGTTGAATTGTTTTGCCGATGGGGGTACCAATGCTCATGTGATTTTGGAAGCCTGGCCGGAACTTATCCCACGCCAGGTCAAACGGCGTCCCATTCCCCCTCCGGAATTGAACCGCTATGATATTCACCATGCGGAGGTCGCACCTGTATTAGTTAATCAAACAATCAACAGGTTTTGGAATCAGGGTTAAATTAACAGGTATTTTTTGGAAAAATAAAAACGAGGGAGGATCAATTATTGAAAACCCAATTTCTGATAAGTATTAATCATCCGATTTTAAAGAATCACAAAGTTTATGATCAAGAATTATTGCCTGGTCTGGCGTATATCGATATGTTATATCAAATATTCCGGGATAATAATATTGACTTTACCGAACTTGAACTTCGTAATTTATCGATTTATAATCCACTGACTGTAGGACAAGACTATGCCGTCATGCTAAGCATTGAGTGCGTCGAATTAAACGAAAGACAATGGCATATTGTTGTGGAAGGCCAAGAACAACGTAACGGAACCTTGGCTATGAATAAAAAACGATACATCACCGCGGAAATGCATCGGGCCGGCAAGAGTATGTTTGAAGAAACCCTGGATCTGGATGAAGTCAAACAATCCGCCCAAAAAATTATCAATTTGGAGGAACTCTATGAACAATGCCGGCGCCAGGAATTGACTCATACTGAATTTATGAAAGCGGAAGGAATCATTTACGATATCGGGACCGCGGTTTTAATTGATATATCTCTGGGGAAAAGCGCTCTCCCCGGCGCCGGCGATGCCATGTTTCACCCCACGCTCATTGATGGCAGCGGCGTCGGTTCATCCGTATTGTTTTCCTCCCTCGTGGCGGCCGAGCACCGATTATTCCTGCCCTTTTTTTATGAATCCTTCCGGGCTTCGGCACTATTCCAAAAAAATTGTATAACGCGGATTCAAGCTTCATCCATCCAACGGAAAAAAGAACTTGTTTATCAAACGATGGAGTTTTTTGACGAATCCGGACAGAAAGTAGCCCAACTAAAAAATTACGCCAATAAATTGGTACGAAGTTCGGATTTAATCAATCCCAACCGCGGGGAAAACACCAAGATTATCACGGAAACCCGCCCGAATTCCCGAACAGTTAAAAAACCTAAAGCTTTGGTAACGGGAACTTCCACCGAAACCGAATTCTTTTTACGACAGTTGTTGGCGGAACGATTAAAAAAACCGGCCGAACAAATTGAAACTCAGATTGGCTATTATGAAATGGGGTTGGACTCACCCGGATTATTGGAGGTTGTCAAAGCGATTGAAACGAGAACGAAGGCAACCTTACCCCCGACCTTGATGTTTGAATACACGACAATCGAGGAATTGGCCAAGTATCTCGACGAGAATTATCCATCCCAATTGGACCGGCCTGGTGCAATAAAGCATGATTCCGAACCGGAATTATTAGGAGATCCGGTTTCGTCCGAAAACCAACTACTGATAAGTTCCCCTCCGGAGATTTCCATCTATGAAGCGCCAAGTGTTTATGTTTTCAGGCAAGCCGAGGATGAAATTGCGGTGATAGGAATGGCCGGCCGTTATCCGGAGGCCGAAAACCTTGAAGAATTCTGGCTCAATTTAAAAGCGGGTAAAGATTGCATCCGGGAAATCCCCCAATCCCGTTGGGATCCGCATCTGTTTGACGGCTGGAAATCGCCTTCGGGAAAACCGATCTCCAGATGGGGTGGTTTTATCGATAATCCGGATTACTTTGACCCCCAATTCTTCAGAATATCACCACGGGAAGCGGAATGGATGGATCCTCAGGAACGCTTGTTTTTAGAGATATGTTGGGAATCCATCGAAAATGGGGGTTATACGCCCAAAACCCTGGTTGCGCCGGCAGGCCCGAATAAAAGGCAACCGGTAGGGGTATTTGTCGGGGTCATGCATAAAGATTATACCCTGGTAGGCGCCGAAGCGCTATTTCATGGGCAGGTCTTTCCACTATCATTGAACTGTGCGCCCATTGCCAACCGAGTCTCGTATTTTTGCAATTTTCACGGCCCCAGTATGGCGGTTGACACGGTATGTTCGTCATCACTCACCGCTGTCCATTTGGCCACGGAAAGTATCAAGCGCGGGGAATGCGAGGTGGCTTTGGCGGGTGGAGTCAATTTATCCTTACATCCCGGCAAATATATGTCCTATGGAATGGGGGATATGCATTCCAGTGATGGTTATTGTCGCACTTTCGGTAAGGGAGGTGATGGTTATGTTTCAGGAGAAGGAATTGGTGTAGTCCTGTTAAAGCCGTTATCTAAAGCGATAAAAGACCGGGATCATATTTATGCCGTGATTAAAGGTTCCGCCATCAACCACGTGGGAACCGTGAGCGGGATTACAGTGCCAAGTCCGGTAGCGCAAGCGGATATGATTACGGCCTGTTTGGAAAAAACGGGAATTCATCCACGAACCATCAGCTATGTTGAAGCTCACGGGACGGGAACGTCATTGGGGGATCCCATTGAAATTCAAGGTCTAGTAAAAGCTTACCACCAATATACTCAAGATCGGGAGTTTTGCGCGATTGGTTCGGTGAAGTCGAATATCGGCCATGCTGAGTCAGCTGCGGGGATTAGCGGTTTGCATAAGGTAATCTTGCAGCTATATAATAAAACCCTGGTACCGTCCTTACACTCGGAGGAGGTAAACCCATATATTGATTTTAAGCAATCCCCGTTTTATGTCCAACATCAAACCGAGGAATGGAAACAACCTTTGATTATCGAAAATGGCCGTAAAAATACTTATCCACGCCGGGCGGGCTTAAGTTCTTTTGGGGCTTCAGGTTCAAACGCCCATATCATTTTAGAAGAATACATTTCCGAAGATATACCCCAACAACCCCCGGCCATCCTAGACGGAGAAGCCAAACCGGTGATTATCCCGTTATCCGCCAAGAATAAGGAACGTTTGCAAGCTTACGCCGGAAAATTACAGAAGTTTCTATTATCTATGTCCCAAGATTCCGAAAAGCACCAAGCAGAAACGAAAGGAAAGTTTCAGGAGATTAATTTATCCGATTTAGCATTTACTTTACAAGTGGGACGCGAAGCGATGGAAGAACGGGTAGCATTTCTGGTGAAGGATATTCCGGAACTCATTGTAAAAATAAAAACCTTTATTGAAGGAAAATCCATCGATGATAATTATTGGCAAGGACAAGTCAAGCACGGCAAGGAAACCATTGATTTATTAAGTTCGGATCAGGATTCCCTGGAGCTGATTCAAAAATGGATCACCAAAAACAATTTAAGAAAAATAGCGGAATTGTGGGTTAAAGGATATGCAATCGATTGGGAGTTATTTTACCGGGAAGCTAAACCGCAACGTATCAGTCTCCCAACCTATCCTTTTGACCGGGAACGGTATTGGGTGCCGCAGGTCGATATCAAGCCAAGGAATACGGCAAGCCTGGCTACGGCTGCCTTTATCCATCCATTATTGCATCAAAACACCTCCAACCTTTTGGAATACAGGTTCAGTTCGACCTTCACGGGTGGGGAGTTTTTCCTTGCGGGCCATGATGAGAAAAGCCGGCGGATTTTGCCCGCAGTGGCCTATCTGGAAATGGCCCGGGCGGCGGTGGAACAAGCCGCGGAACCTTTAGCGGGAGGCCGGACCAAGATTCGGCTCACGAATATCGTATGGTATCAACTATTAACGGTGGGAGATCAACCGGTTAAGGTACATATTGGACTATTTCCCGAAGAGAATGGTGAGATTACCTATGAGATTTATGGGTCATCACATAAATCCGGCGCATCCGAGGGTGATGGTACCGGACCGATAATTTATAACCAGGGTACCGCCGTATTGACTGCGTTTACCAAAGTTCCAACCTTGGATCTTAAGGACTTACAATCCCAATGTACTGGAAAAGTATTTTCAGGTACTGATGTATACGAAGCATTTCAAGGATCAGGGATTGATTGTGATTCCCGACAACAAGGAATTGAGATGATATATGTCGGGCAGGATCAATTATTGGTGAAGCTTTCCACGTTCGTCGCGACCCCGGATACACAAGGCCAATTTGTCCTGCATCCCGGTTTGGCTTCGGCTTTACAGGCGTCAATCGGTTTCATAGACGGATTGGGCGAGTTTAAACCGTCTTTACCTATGGAATTACAAGAGCTTGAGATCTTCGATAAAGGTAATTCCCCTATGTGGATTCTGGCTCAAATCCGTGACAGCAATCAAGCGGGGGATAAAACGCATGGAAGCATGCAGGCGGGCGGATATGGGCCGGCATTAAAATTGGATATCGACATCTGCGATGAACAGGGAACGATTTTGGCGAGAATGAAGGGATATTCATCGCGAATATTAAAAGGCAAGGCTGTTTTGGAACCGGAAAAGCCGTTAATAGCTCTTCGGACACTAATGCTTCAAGCAGATTGGAAAGAACAAACCGTTACCAGTGAAGCAAAGGCCCCCACTGATATGCAACATTTGGTGATTCTCTGCGAGATGGATGGTGTTGAAGCATCTACGCAGATCCGGGAAAACATTGAGAACGGGATGCATGGCGTTCAATGCCTAATATTACAATCCAAACAAAAAAGCATCGCTAAACGGTTCCAAACTTATGTAACCCTGGTTTTCGACCAAATTCAAAATGTATTCAAAAACCAGTTAGCGGGTCGGGTATTGGTCCAGATTCTAATTCCGAATCAAGGTGAAGCCCAACTCTGCAGTGGGCTCTCCGGACTTCTAAAAACCGCTCGTTTGGAGAATCCGAAATTTATCGGGCAGCTTATTGAAGTGGATCCCGATGAAGATCCTAAAGAAATTCCGGCTAAACTGGAAGAGAACCGGCGCAGTCCGGATAACACTGAAATTCGGTATCGAGGCGGTAAACGATGGGTTAGCGGGTGGGGAGAATTAATAACCGCAGAAGGGCCTATCGAGGAAGTAAAAAGCATCCCCTGGAAAGACGGGGGTATCTATTTGATTACCGGAGGTGCTGGTGGACTCGGATTCATATTTGCGAGCGAAATAACCCGTAAAGCCAAAAACGCGACGGTAGTTCTTGCGGGACGATCACCACTTGGCGGGAGTAAACAAACCCAAATTAAAGAACTTGAGGCCTTGGGTGCCCGGATCATATACAAGCAAGTGGATGTGGTCGATAAGAAATCAATTGACAGTTTAATCCAAAGCATCAAGAATGATTTTGGGGGTCTCCACGGCATTATCCATGGCGCAGGAGTGATTCGCGACAACTACATCGTCAAAAAGACGAGGGAAGAAATATTAGAAGTTCTAGCTCCCAAAGTCACCGGATTGGTAAATTTGGACACGGCCAGCAAGGAACTAAATCTGGACTTCTTCGTACTTTTCTCTTCGATTGCGGGAAGCATAGGCGGTTTGGGCCAGGCTGATTATTCTGCAGCCAACGCTTTTATGGATGCCTACGCCGGATACCGAAATGTCCTGGTGGCTTCCAATCAACGGAAGGGGAAAACATTATCGATTAACTGGCCGCTATGGAAAGAAGGCGGGATGCGCGTCGATGAAGCGACCGAGAAGCTAATGACTCAAAACTCGGGGTTGGTCCCCATGGCGACCCAAACCGGCATCCGTACTCTATATCTTGGTATAACCTCCGGCAAGGATCAAATAATGGTTTTGGAGGGCGATCTTCGACAACTTGCGCCAATACTTTTAGGGGCACAAACCGGTCCGGAAGCCTCAAAAACGATTCCTTCCGGCGGTGCGCCTATCCATGCCAATGCGCAGAACCAAGCCCGCGAAAGGCGGACCGAAATTAAGGGATTAAGTTTAGAGCAATGCCTGGAGTGGGATCTGAAAGGGAATATCAACCGGTTACTTAAAATCCCGCGCGATAAGATCAATCGCGAGAAAAACCTAGCGGATTTCGGTTTTAATTCGATTGGTTTAACCCAATTGGCCATCCAGTTAATCAAACATTATGGAATTGATGGAATAACACCGGCCCTGTTTTTTAAGTATTCCTCGATAGAAAAACTAATTCAATACTTTCTAACCGAGCATCAAGAAGTGATCCGGAAATTTTACCTGGAAGAAGCCGATATGCCAGTTCATATGGAATCGGCTACCCAGCCTGAGGCTCCCGTGATATCGATGGCCTCTAAACGGCGAGCACCGGGAAGCCGCGCCCGCTCCTCCGGATTTCCAGTGAGGGATACTTCGTCAAGTAATTTGGAACCTATTGCCATTATTGGCATGAGTGGACGATTCCCAAATGCTGGTACTGTGGAGGAATTGTGGAACAACCTAGTAAACGGCAAGAATTGCATTACGGAGATTCCCCCTCAGCGTTGGGATTGGCGTAATTTTTACGGAGATCCTCACCTCGAAACAGGGAAAACCAATTCCAAGTGGGGTGGCTTTATCGCTGATATCGATCACTTTGATCCCCTGTTTTTTGAAATTTCCCCTAAAGAGGCCGAGCTTATTGATCCCCGACAACGGTTATTTTTGGAGGAAGCATGGCGTTGTTTTGAGGATGCCGGATATATGGGGGAACATATTAAAGGAAAGTCATGTGGAGTTTATGTCGGCGTTGAAGAGGGAGATTATGGTTTACTGGGGGCTTCCGGGTTTATCAGTAACAATCAAAATGCTACTTTACCCGCGCGTATTGCCTATAAATTAGATTTAAAAGGCCCCAATCTAGCTATCGCGGCGGCGTGTTCCTCCGGTCTGGCGGCTATTCATCAGGCCTGTCAAGCCTTGCGTCAAGGTGATTGTGAGATAGCCCTGGCCGGCGGGGTAAATTTACTCATTACTCCATTAATACATATCGGTTTGAGTCAAGCGGACATGCTTTCCCCGGAAGGGAAAAGCTATGTATTCGACCAACGTGCCAACGGGATGGTACCTAGTGAAGCGGTGGCGGTTATTTTACTTAAACCGTTATCAAAAGCAATATCGGATAAAGATCATATTTACGGATGCGTTAAAGCCAGTGGTGTCAATTATAACGGGAAAGGCAATGGCATAACAGCTCCAAATCCGGATAGCCAGGCGAAATTAATGAAAGACATTTACGACAAGCATCATATTGATCCAATGTATATTCAGTATATTATTCCCCAAAGCCTTGGATCAAAACTGGGAGATCCCGTCGAGATTGAGGCATTAACCAATGCGTTTGGCAAATATACGGATCAAAAGCAATATTGCGCCATCGGATCGATTAAACCTTTGATAGGTCATACTTTTGCAGCTTCAGGCGTGGTCAGCCTGATTAGCATGGTCATGGCCATGCAAAACCGGACGATTTTAGCGATGCACAATTATGAATCCAATAATGAATATATTAATTTTAAAGCGAGCCCGTTTATTCCGAGCCTGAAAAATCGAAAATGGGAACCGACTGATAATCGGCCCAGAATGGGTGCGATTAGTACGACAGGAACTAACGGTACTAATGCCCACACCGTGATCGAAGAATATCTGGCTCCTCAAGCGGTACAGTTTCCGATTCCCGCCGTAACTTCACCGCTGATTATGATCTTTTCGGGGAAGACCCAGGACAGATTGGTGGCGGTTGTCCGGCAAATGCTGGCGTTTATCGAACGAAAAAGAGAACTTTCCTTATCCGATGTTGCCTATACACTTCAGGTGGGACGTGAAGCGATGCCATTCCGGCTCGCCATGGTAATTAAAAACAGGGAAGAATTAATCCACGGCCTCAAGGCCTACCTAAATTCCACCAGAGATGACAATCAGGCGGAGACTTTGGTGCCATTTTATATCGGGGACCTGGAAAACGATCGTTTCGGGATCAACGACCTGCTTTCGGGAAAAGTTGAAGAAATGATTGTTGAATTGCTTTTAAAGGAAAACAACCTAGAAAAAATAGCGCATTATTGGGCCAAAGGAGGCCGGATTCCCTGGGAATCACTTCATGAAGGGGAAGAAGTCCGCCGCATATCCCTACCTACCTATCCGTTTGAGGAACGCCGTTGCTGGGTCGAGTCTGGACAGGAATCGAACGTAGTGGCGGAGTGGCATCAATCATTAAATAACAGGGACACTACAGAAACGCACCCCGGTTCCACTTTACCGGCCAAAGTCGTTGAGATCATATCCCACCTATTGGGATTGGCGCCCTCGGAATTGAATCTTAATAAACCTTTGGCTCAATATGGGTTGGATTCAATTATGTTCATGCAATTGTTACAGCATTTGCAAAGTCAGGTGGATTCATCAATCAATTTGGCCGGATTTCAGGAATATAAAACCATTCAAGATATTATTAATTCGGTACGGCCACAATATAGGGAAAACCCGGTATTGTTGCGGTCGGAATCCGGGCGTTCCACTGCCGTGGCCCGCTTGCAATTCCCGGAACTGATTTGCCTCAATCAAGGCACCATGGGCCAGCCTGTTTTTTGGTTTCACGGTGGGCTCGGCGGGGTGGAATCTTATCAAGTGATTGCTTTAAAGACTCAACGGCCCTTTTATGGGATTCAAGCACGGGGTTGGATGACCAACTACTCCCCAATATATGGAATTCAAGCAATGGCCTCTTATTATGTTCAGATTATACAATCCATACAACCAGTTGGCCCTTATGATTTAGGTGGATACTCTTTAGGTGGGGTTTTGGCATATGAAATTACACGTCAATTGCAGGAATTGGGAGAAACCGTTGATACAATTGTTATGTTGGACTCACCGTCAAATATTAATGAAGCACCGGTAAGGAACAATAGAACCTTGATTTTACAAACAATTAACATGGCGTTGGCCAGCGTAATAAAAAAACCAGAAGAACTTGGCAAAGTACTCATTCATCGTGATGAGTTAAATCTTAATATTGAAGATGAAACGTTTATCGGGGAATTAATAACTCTTGCCAAAGCACGTGGATTAACGAAAACGGAAATCCAAATAAATACCATGATTCAACGTAATATAAAAGTTGTAAAATCCTATCAAGAGCATAATTTTCATATTCTGCCCTTACCGAATCCCTTAACCGTAACTTGTCATTATTTTCGGAATAAAAGCGGATTATTATATGGAGAATTAGAACCTTATTTTTTACTTAAAGAGGATGATTGTTCCTTTTATAATAAAAATTACTGGGAGGGCTGGCAGCAACAAATTCCCCAATTTCAATTAATTGATGTAGATTCTTCGAATCATATGTGGTTGTTATCTGAACCTAAAGCTTACACAATAATTTCGGCATTTTGCGAAGAATTGTATTCCAAGAAAGGTATGTCTATGTAATTTTCAGAACTATAAAATGTCTTAACTGTTGATTCCAAGCCAAAACAAACTCTTGAAAATGCTTAAGATTCCGGTTTCAAGTTCTGGCTCTCGTCCAGAGTGTTATTTTATTGAATTTAACGAAATCAAAAAACTGGTTAATCACCAGTTTTTTGGATTATAAAGCATATTATATTGAAAGCTTTAATTTGGCTTTTTTTCAATGTAACAAAATTAATCAACCAATCAATAAAATTCCCGGACGAATCGGTTAACAGTTTTTTTTAAAGTTTTTATGCAAATAATTTTCAAGGAATATTATTTGTTCCCCTTTACAATCTCCGAGATACACTGAGTACAAACCAATTTATCCTTATAATTTTTCACATCATTCATTTCACCGCAAAAAATACACCCCGGGATATATTTCTTTAAAATCAGGGCGGATTGTTCTTCGTCCAAAAAGATCTCCAAGGGGTCTTTAATCGAGATATAAAGTTGTTCCCTGGTTTCCTTGGGGATAACGATCCGGCCAAGTTCATCGACTTTGCGAACGATTCCGGTAGTCTTCATTTGAAACCCTCCAATAAATTAAGGAAATGATTTTGTTCTTCAATTAATTTCGCCTTTGGATCTTTAAATCCTGCTGACTGGTGAAAAAAGAGTTGAAATGGTGGGGATTCGCTTTGATAAGGCAAAAAACTGAAATAAATCATTTTATTCATTAAAAATATCGGTATTTTTAATGAAATCTTCTATTTAGCAGGAAAAAATCTATAACAAATCGAACTATTTTGAGGTAAAATTGCAATTGAGTATGAAAGAAGGATTGATGATGATTTGGGAACCAGAATTTGAATGTATGGAGCGCGACACCATCCGCCGTTTACAGTTGGAACGGTTACAAGATGTAGTGCGGCGAGTTTATCAACAAGTACCGTTTTATCAAAAGAAATTTAATGATGCAGGGGTGAAACCGGAAGATATTCGACATTTGGAGGATCTGGCCAAACTGCCGTTTACCATAAAAAATGATCTCCGGGATAACTATCCTTACGGGATGTTCGCGGTTCCGTTAAAAGAGGTGGTCCGGATTCATTCTTCTTCGGGAACCACCGGTATCCCCACGGTAGTCGGTTATACTAAAAAAGATCTTGTGACATGGTCCAATCTGGTGGCGCGTTTCGCTACGGCCGCCGGGGTTACCAACGAGGATATCGTTCAGATTTCTTTCGGATATGGTCTGTTCACCGGGGGATTTGGCTTGCATTACGGAATGGAGCGGATAGGCGCTACGGTGATTCCGGTATCCAGCGGCAATACCGAACGGCAAATCAGAATCATGAAAGATTTCGGGTCCACTGCTTTGGTGGCTACTCCCTCTTACGCTTTATACATGGCTGAAGTTGCCCGGGAAATGGGTATGGGACCGGGAAAACTCAAATTAAGAGTAGGGGTGTTCGGAGCCGAACCCTGGTCGGAAAGTATGCGCAAGGAGGTCGAAAAAGCCTGGGGGATTAAAGCCACCGATAATTACGGCCTAAGCGAGGTTATTGGCCCGGGAGTTGCCGGGGAATGTACACATTGTAATGGTCTGCACATCTTTGAGGATCATTTTATTCCGGAAATTATTGATCCGGAAACCGGCGTGACTCTACCTCCGGGCACGGAAGGGGAATTGGTGTTAACGGCGCTAACCAAAGAGGCGCTGCCCATTATCCGATACCGTACCAAGGATGTAACCACCTTGAATTATGAAAAATGCAGTTGTGGCCGGACGTTAGTCCGGATGAAGAAGACCTTGGGACGTTGTGATGATATGTTAATCATTCGCGGGGTCAATGTGTTCCCTTCGCAAATTGAAAGCGTGCTGATGGAGATTGAGGAAGTGGAACCCCATTATTTGTTGATTGTCGACCGGGTTGATTATCTGGACCAACTGGAGGTCTGGGTCGAAGTCCCGGAACATATTTTTACCGGCAATCTGCGTGATTTGGAGAATATCACCGCCAAAATCAAACACCGAATCGATTCCTTGTTGAATATCAGCGTGAAAGTGAAACTGGTGGAACCTAAAAGTATTGAACGGAGCCAGGGCAAGGCCAAACGGGTTATCGATAACCGCAAATTATAGAATCGGCGTTCCGAATCTAGAATGAAAAATTGCATGAATTACAATACCAACTTGCCCGTTGATGCGGATGCGAATTGGTATTTTTTTTTGGTTTCATTGAATGCGAATTATTCATTGAAGGTTGTAATTAAGATCCGATATTACCTTGCGTGAAAACGTTATCAGGTTATATATGGTTAATTTTTTGTAATAATGTAAAAAAAGATGTAATAATTTAGTAATAGATGTGGTAATATATAAGTAAGCAACTGTCATGACCAAAACAGTTTTACATAACGGTTTCATTCGGAGTAGAAAAGAATCCCAGGATCTCCGATATCATATTATGAAGTATGACTTCGATTGGAAACTTAAAGGTAATACGATGCCATAATAATTGTGACTATGTGAGTCCCGCTCACTTTTCGTATATAGTAATGAACAGAACGGAGGTGATAACGATGAGATTAATACCGATAGGGTTACAAATTCGACCGATAGTTGATGAAGATTACCGCGATGTATACCGATTATACAGGCAATTAGTGGGGACAAGCGCTTTGCCGGGTAGTATGGTTGAAAACAGCTTTTCACGTATATTTAAGGGATTTTTTAATTCCGGAGAACGGGAAGCTTATGTCGCCACATTGCATGAGAAAGTAATCGGTTTTGTTACCCTGTATTATCTTGATGTATTCCATCATTCCGGGCAGGTTGTAAGTATGCAGGAACTGGTAGTCACTGAGGAATTCAGGGGACGCGGGGTCGGCAAGGCTTTGGTCGAATTTGTCAAACAAAAGGCTTCAGAGAAAAACTGCCATGGTTTGGAAGTTGCCACGGATTTGTGGCAGAGCGGGGCCAAATCGTTCTATGAAAAGTGTGGTTTGCAAGGGAAAGGCCTAATGGTAGCAACTTAATCAAGGCAACTTGAAAACTTGAGGTAGGTTTCTATCAGAAATTGACTAGCTCTTAACGGAAAGGGCTAGTTTTTTTGTGAATGGAGTTATAATAAGGAAAGGGAATTTAAAGTCTTCATCAAGGCCAAAATGGGCCAAGAAGAGTCACCCTGTCGGCAGGAATTTTCATTGGAATGTACAATTTATTGGTTAAATTTGTTCAATAAAATGGGAATGCGAAGGTGGAGAACGAATGCCGGACACTGAGGATATTCGGATTAAAGCCCAAACGCTGCGGGAAGAGATTGAGCGTCATAATTATTTGTATCATGTGCTGGATGCTCCCGAGATTAGCGATCAGGCATATGATCAATTACTGCGTGAATTAGTCGAGCTGGAAACCGCTTATCCGGATCTGCGTACCCCGGACTCGCCGACTCAGCGGGTGGGGGCGGAACCTCTGGCCATTTTTAACACGGTCCGGCACCGGGTGCCTTTATTAAGTTTAGATAATGCGTTCGACGCTACGGAGTTAAGAGCCTTTGACTCCCGGGTTAAACGGGTATTAAAAACCGATGAGGAACTGGAATATACCGCCGAGCTGAAAATTGACGGTCTAACCATTGCTTTAACCTATGAAAATGGAGTATTCATTCAGGGAGCAACCCGGGGGAACGGTGAAGAAGGCGAAGATGTTACTGCCAATGTGAAGACGATTAAATCAATCCCCTTGAAACTTTCCCAAGAAGCAGGACTAAATCCCGTCTTAATTACTCGATTGGGGGTTCGCGGTGAAGTATATATTAAAAAATCTGATTTTGAGGCATTAAATCGGCAACGGGAGCGGGAAGGGGAATCCTTGTTTGCCAACCCCCGTAATGCCGCCGCCGGAGCCTTGCGCCAATTGGATCCGAGGGTTACCGCCAGCCGTCCTTTGGATGCATTCTTTTATGATATTCTTTTCCTGGAAGGGCGTGAAGTTTCAACTCAAAAAGAAGGGTTTGAAATACTCGAGGGATGCCGGTTGAAGATTAACCCGAATTCCAAACTATGCCGGGGCATTGAGGAAGTGATTCAATTCTGCGAGTACTGGATGGAACACCGGGATGAATTGCCCTATGAGATCGATGGTATTGTCGTAAAATTAAACTCCTTAGCCTTGCAGAATGAATTGGGTTTTACAGCCAAAGCACCCCGTTCCAAGATAGCTTATAAATTTCCGGCCCAACAAGTGGAGACTCAGGTGCTTCGAATCGAGGTAAATGTGGGCCGCACCGGGGCCGTCACGCCGTTAGCCATCCTGGAACCGGTGCGAGTGGCGGGATCAACGGTGAGCCGGGCTACGTTACATAACGAAGATAATATACGGGATAAGGATATCCGGATTGGCGACCGGGTAATTATTCAAAAAGCGGGGGATGTTATCCCGGAAGTGGTGAAATCCTTGCCGGAGAAGCGAACCGGAGATGAACGGGTATTTGCCATGCCCACTGTTTGCCCGGAATGCGGTTCCATGGTGTACCGTGAACCCGGTGAATCCGTAGCCCGATGCATTGGAGCATCTTGTCCAGCCCAGCTCCGGGAGGGAATTATTCATTTTGTTTCCCGGGAAGCCATGGATATTGAAGGGTTGGGTGGGGCTATCGTGGTACAGCTAATCGCGGCCAATTTGATTCGGGATGTAGCGGATTTATACAAATTAAAATATGAGGACTTGGTGGCTCTGGAACGCTTTGGCGCCAAATCGGCAATCAATTTACTCAATGCCATTGAAGCTTCGAAGTCCAATGATGTCAGCCGGTTGTTATTTGCCTTGGGCATTCGCCATGTTGGCGCCGGAGTAGCCCGGGAGCTGGCGGTTCATTTTGGGACGGTGGATAATTTAATGGCGGCGTCTTATGAAGAGTTGACGGCGATTCCCGCGATTGGACCCAAGATTGCCGCCGGGGTGGTCAAATACTTCAGTGAACCGCATAACCGGGAATTGATCGCGAAATTAAAGACGCTGGGTGTTAATACCGCAGCCGCCGGTGAGACTCCCAGGTTCCCCCAAAACCTGGCCGGAAAGACCATTGTGGTTACCGGCAGCCTGGAGTCTTTTAGCCGTACGGAGATTGAAGAAGTGATCCGTAGCCATGGCGGGAAGGCTGGTTCCGGAGTAAGTAAGAAAACCGATTTTGTGCTGGTGGGGGCTGATCCGGGATCAAAGTTGCAGAAGGCGCGGGAATTAGGAGTGCGGGTGATTGATGAAGCGGAGTTTAAAAAAATCTTAGGCGAGTGAATCCGGGGGAGGAATCACTCCTTTGATCCCCATAAATTTTTGATGACAAACGCATTGAGGCATGTTATATTTTTGTTATATGTTTGAGATAAAATGTAATGATAGGGAATGAAACGGACCTGAGAAGCCGGTAGTTATTAATATTCTTTACCATGGAAAGCAGGGAGGGTTATCATGAGTCTAACCAAACAAGAAGTGGAGTATATCGCCCGGTTGGCCCGCCTGGAACTGAGTGACGCGGAAAAAGAGGAATATACCGGGCAGTTGAATGAGATTTTATCCTTTGTGGAGAAGTTGAACCAATTGGATACCACCGGAATTGAACCGACAGCCCATGCCATCCGGGTAGAAAATGTATTCCGAAAGGATGAGGTCCGGCCTCCCATGAATCCGGAATTGGCGCTGGCCAACGCCCCGGATCGGATCGATAATTATTTCAAGGTGCCCAAGATTTTGGAACAATGAATGATCATCAATGAACTATTATCAATAAACAATTGTCAATGACAATTATAATGAACAATTATCAATTTTAAATGTCAGTGATATTGGATGAGCCGGGTAGTACGAATGCTTTTATTGATAATTGTTAAATGATAATTGATAACTGGTAAAAGCGGGGGGTTTGGAGCTTGGAGTTATATGAAAAAACAGCCCATGAATTGCAGGAATTGATAGCGAAAAAAGAGATAAAGGCCGCTGAAGTGACCGAGTCGATCTGGAACCGGATCAAACAGGTTGAGACGCAGGTTCATGCTTTCGTTACACTGGCCGAGGAGGAAGCTTACCGGACGGCAAAACAGGTGGATGATTTGATAGGCAAAGGTGAAGAATTGCCGCCGCTAGCCGGAATTCCGGTGGCGGTGAAGGATAATATGTCAACGGCGGGCCTTAAAACCACTTGTTCCTCCAAAATCCTGGAGAATTACATTCCGCCTTATGATGCCACCGTCATTGAACAGCTTCGGGAGCAGCAGATGGTATTGGTGGGAAAGACGAACATGGACGAGTTTGCCATGGGTTCATCCACCGAAAATTCGGGACTATTCACCACCAAAAACCCCTGGGATACGGAAGCGGTGCCGGGAGGTTCCAGCGGTGGCTCGGCGGCGGCGGTTAGCGCCGGCGAAACCATTTTGGCTTTGGGTTCGGATACAGGCGGTTCCATCCGGCAACCGGCGGGGTATTGCGGTGTGGTGGGGTTGAAACCCACTTACGGCAGAGTATCCCGTTATGGGTTGGTGGCTTATGCCTCCTCGCTGGATCAGATCGGCCCGCTTACCAAAGATGTCACGGATTGTGCGTTGCTGTTGCAAGCTATCGCCAAGTACGACCCCCGGGATTCGACTTCGGTGGACATGCCGGTTCCTGATTACCTGCAGGAGATGAAGAAGGGAGTCAAGGGCTTGCGGATCGGCTTGGTTAAGGAGTACATGGCCGAAGGGATCAGTGAACCGGTGAAACAGGCGGTTCAGGATGCGGTGAAGGTGTTGAAAACTTTGGGAGCCGAGGTTGTCGATGTCTCCTTGCCCCATACCGAATATGCCTTGGCGGCTTATTACATTATCGCCCCGGCGGAGGCCAGTTCCAATCTGGCCCGTTATGACGGGGTGCGTTACGGGCACCGGACCGCCCAAAAGGTTTCCGATTCGGTGGCCTTGTTCATGAAAACCCGCCAGGAAGGGTTCGGGCCGGAAGTGAAACGGCGGATTATGATTGGCAGTTATGTGCTGAGCGCCGGTTATTATGACGCTTATTATAAAAAAGCGCAGCAAGTCCGGACACTGATCCGGAACGATTATGAAAACGCCTTTAAAAGCTGTGATCTAATCGTAACACCCACCACCCCGTCGGTGGCCTTCAAGATCGGCGCTAAAACCAAGGACCCGCTGGAGATGTATCTTGAGGATATCTGCACCATCACCTGCAATCTGGCCGGAATTCCGGGAATATCCATCCCTGCCGGTTTTGATAAGGGGATGCCGATTGGATTGCAGATGTTGGGCCCGTTATTCAAGGAAGAGATCTTGCTTAGAGCCGCCTATGGATTTGAACAAGCGACGGATTTCCATAAAAAACGCCCTAATCTATAATATACGTTATACGTTCTTTAAGGAGTGAACCTGATGCCGTTGGAGGATTATGAAATTGTAATCGGCTTGGAGGTCCATGCGGAGTTACGGACTGATTCCAAGGTATTTTGCAGTTGTCCCGCCAAATTCGGAGGGGAGCCGAATAGCCATGTTTGTCCGGTCTGTCTGGGGTTACCGGGAGTATTGCCGGTGCTGAACGAAAAGGCGATGGAATACACCATCATCGCCGGACTGGCTTTGAACTGCGAGATATCACCCTTTAGCAAATTCGACCGGAAGCAATATTTCTATCCGGATCTGCCGAAGGCTTATCAGATATCGCAATATGATGATTTTCCCCTGTGTAAAAACGGTTGGATTGAAATACCAGCGGGCAACGGAGAACCGGGCACGGTTAAAAAGGCAAGAATTAACCGGGTACATTTGGAGGAAGACGCCGGTAAAACCGTCCATTCGGGGGTTGGTATTTTGAACTCCGATTACGGAATGCAGGACTACAATCGTTGCGGGGTTCCCCTGATTGAAATCGTGGGTGAGCCCGACTTGCGTTCACCGAAAGAAGCCAAGGACTATCTGGAGAAACTAAAGGCCTTATTGCTTTATACCGGAATCTCCGATTGTAAAATGGAAGAAGGGTCCTTGCGCTGTGACGCCAACATTTCTTTGCGGCCTAAGGGCGTCCAAAACTTCGGCACCTTGGCGGAGATTAAAAATATGAATTCATTCAAGGCGGTCCAGGCCGCTCTGGAATACGAGGCGGAGCGGCAAGCCGGGCTGCTGGATGAAGGGGAGAAGATGGTCAAGCAGACCCGGACCTGGGATGAGAACAAGGGCGTTACCGTGTTCATGCGTTCCAAGGAGGGGGCTAGCGATTATCGCTACTTCCCCGAGCCGGATCTGGCGCCGGTAGTCATCGACAAGGCTGTGATTGAGAAATTGCGGCAATCCCTACCGGAGATGCCGGACTCCCGAAAAAAGCGGTATATGGAAATCTGGGGACTCCCGGAATATGATGCCAATCTGATCAGTACCTCCCGGGAACTGGCCGACTTTTTCGAAACCGCGGTGAAGGAATACGGGGAAGCCAAGGGGGTCAGCAACTGGCTGATGGGTGAGCTGATGCGGCTGATGAATCAGGAGAAAATAGAGATTACAGCGGTGAAAATCGCGCCTTCGGCTTTGGTTAAAATGCTGAAACTAATTGACGCCGGAACCATCAGCGGTAAGATTGCCAAAACCGTCTTTGAGGAGATGTTCATGACCGGGAACGATCCGGAGGCCATCGTGAAGGAAAAGGGATTGGTCCAAATCAGCGACAGCGGTGAACTGGAAGCCATTGCCCGGAAAGTCATCGAGGCCAATCCGCAGTCAGTATCCGATTATCTGGGTGGGAAGGCCGCGGCTTTAGGGTTTCTGGTGGGGCAGATGATGAAGGAGACCAAGGGGAAAGCTAATCCGGCTATGGTCAATGAGTTGTTGAAGAAGGAATTGGAGAAGAAGAAGTAGGGAAGACGAAATTAAATCAGTAAAACTTAAATGCCGGGGAACCGGCATTTTTTAGTTGTTTCCAGCTAATTAGTTTGAACGACCCAATCAAGGATTTTCTCCAAATGAAATAACCTTTATTTTACCCGTTTAATTTGGACTACTTCGGTGTCGAACCTTTTGACTTTATTTTCAAGTTCTTTCATTGCTTGATGTGTTTTTTTTGATCATGTTAATTATCAGTTTTAAGCGTACTTAATTCACAAGCAGACCATCACCTTGTTTTCTAATTTGTCAAATCTCGTCGAAAATTTTAATCGCTTTTTCCATGTTTGCAATAATATCCACATCAAAAGGACATCTTTTCATACATGAGCCACACTTTAAACAATTGGAAGCTTTATACTGAAGTGATTGATATTTCGTACGAATCATATCATTTAGTCCAAATTCCGCCGTGTTTAAAATCTGAGTAAGGTTCCCGATATCAATTTTGGCGGGACAAGGTAAGCAATGATTGCAATACATACAAACTCCCTTTAAATTCCATCTCGTCGATGAATTGAATATACTGAAATTCTTCTCGCTTTCGTTAGCGTTCAAAAATGAAAGTGCTTGCTTCATTTCAGCAATACTTTTACATCCGGGTACCACAGTAAAAACACCCGGTTGCGCCAAGCAATAATTTAAACATTGTACCGGTGACAAATTCAGCTCATTTGTTTTGCCACTGAGAAGCCATCCTCCGGCATAAGGCTTCATGGCAACGATTCCTACTCCTTGTTGTTCGCAAATATGATATAGTTTTCTTCGGTCTGATTTTCGAGGGGTTACTTCGTTTGGGTATGATTCTTCCTTCCAATATGCTTCTAATCCCATATCGCCCGCTAATGAATCAAACAATGGATTTATCGGAAACATCAATAAATCAATATAGCCACTTTGAACCGCCTTTAAAGAAACCGGAACTTTATGGCTACTCATTCCGATATAGCGAGCTTTCCCCTCACGTTTTAGGCGTAATGCCAGCTCAAAAAACTTTCCGGACTCAAATACCGAATCGTAATCTTCCGCATCGTCAATAAAATGAAGCATGAGAATATCAACATAATCGGTTTGTAACCGTTTGAGTAAGTCATCAAAAAATTCTTCACTCAACTTTAAATCCCGCGTCCGAAAATATTGCCCGTCCTTTAAGGTGGATCCAAGGTGCCCGGCAATATTGATTTTTTCTCGATGTCCTTTCACAGCATCTCCAAAATAATCACGGATTTCGGGAGAAGGCATCCAAAGATCAAAATAATTGACGCCATTATCCAGTGCTTCATGAACAACCGTTGTAACTACATCCTGTGGTTCATGCCATAAGAATTCAGTTCCCAAACCAATGACGCTAACATTGATATTCGTTTTGCCAAGTTTGCGAAAGTACACTGACATTCACCACCGAATTCTTTTTGATTTCATTCCAAAACGCAGGCGTAGGGGTAGTTTCGATCACCAAATTATATAAACCTTTATTTTACCCGTTTCATTTGGACCACTTCTGTCCATCAATTTATCCGTTACTATTTTATCATAATTTCCGGCAAATCGGGACAAGGATATCATAGTATTTACCAAATATTTTCATCTGGTCACGTTTAGTACCAAAGCAAGAAGTCTTGACGAACAGGATGTAATATGCTAAGTTGAAATTAAATTATTCCTATGGGTGAAATAACGTATGTCTGTTTTCCAATGCCATTATCATTTTAGGGGATGATTATTTGGACAAACTCGAACAACTCAAAAGTATCCTGAAGTCGTATTCCAGCGCGGTGGTGGCTTACTCCGGCGGTGTTGACAGCACTTTTCTGGCTGTGGTCGCCCACCAGGTCCTGGGGGGGAAGTACCTGGCGGTGACTGCCGTTTCGCCGACCTATCCCGATGATGAGCTTGATGAGGCCAGAGCTATCGCCGCCCGGTTTGGCTTTCCGCATCAGGTAATCCGTACCCGCGAATTTGAGGAACCGGATTTTGTCGCCAATCCTCCAAACCGTTGTTATTATTGTAAACTTTCCCTATTAAAAGATTTGCGGCGGCTGGCTAATGAAAAAGGGTTGGCGGAAGTTTTGGATGGAGCCAATGTGGACGATTTAGCGGATTACCGGCCCGGCCATCAGGCGGTGAAAGAGGTGGGGGTACGTAGTCCCCTCCGGGAAGCGGGCATGACCAAAGCCGACATCCGGGAGTACTCCCGGCAGATGTCCCTGCCGACTTGGAACAAACCGGCATACGCTTGTCTGGCCTCACGGGTTCCTTATGGCACAATGATTACTCCGGAAATCTTGCGTCGAATCGACCAAAGCGAAAAATTCCTGCGCGCTTTGGGTTTGGTGGAGGTGCGGGTCCGGGATCATTACCCGGTAGCCCGGATTGAGGTGGGGAAAGACCAAATGGACCGGGCTTGGGAGCAACGGGCGCTTATCGCCGGGAAACTGCGTGAGATTGGGTATCATTTTGTATCTTTGGATCTGGACGGATTCCGTTCCGGGAGTATGAACGTAGGGCTCAAAGAATCCGGTTCGGCATGACCTTCAAAGTCTCCAGGGTCTCCAGGGCTTGCGTAATCAAGGCTTCTCTGTCCAGGACCGATTCCAGTTTCATGATTTTCTCAAGTCGTGGTTTGGTGGCCGGACGTTTGGGCAGAAATACGGTACAGCAATCCTCGTAGGGTTGAATGGAGGTTTCGTAAGTACCGATCTTTTCAGCCTGTTGCATTATTTCCACCTTGTCCGTGGCGATTAAGGGCCGGAAGACGGGGAGATCCACCGCTGCATCGGTGGCGTGAAGGCTTTCCATGGTCTGGCTCGCCACCTGGCCGATGCTTTCGCCGGTGATCAGGGCGAGGCATTCATTTTGCCGGGCAATCCGTTCCGCGATGAACATCATGAACCGGCGGGTCAGGATGGTGAAGTATTCCTCATCACACTCGGTTTTCAGGGTCTGCTGCACGGCCAACAGGTTGATAGTATGCAACTTGAGGATACCCTTACAATACCCGCTGAGGATTTGGGCCAATTCAATCACTTTCTCCTTGGCTCGTTCGCTGGTAAAGGGGTAACTATGAAAGTGGATGGCTTCGATGGCCACGCCCCGTTTGGCCATGGACCAACCAGCCACCGGGCTGTCGATGCCGCCGGAGAGCAACAACAGCGCCTTGCCGTTTGTCCCGTAAGGCATGCCTCCGAAACCCGGGATTTTTTCCAGGTATATGTAAGCCGCTTGTTGCCGGACTTCAACGTGGACGGTTAGATCGGGATTATGAACATCCACGGTCAGATCCGGGATGTGAGTTAACAAATATTCCCCGGTCTTGGCGCTGATCTGGGGGGAGGTGAGGGGGAACCGTTTTTCGGATCTTCGGGACAGAACTTTAAAGGACTGAACCCGGTGTTTTTTCCGGTACTCGGCCACTGTCTCCAAAGCCGTCCGGAAAATGCTTTCCATGTCGGGAGCGGTAGCTGCGGCGATACTGGCCGAGACCACCCCGAAGACCCGGATCACCCGTTCCAGCACCGGTTCGGGATCAGCATCCCCCAGCTCAATAAAGATCAGCTGGTCTCTTTTGGCGATGGGGAACGGACCCAACCGCCATAAGGCGTTTTTGATTGCTTTCACCAGTTGATCCTCGAAAAAGGAACGGTTAAGCCCCTTTAAACTGATCTCGCCATACCTTACGATTAAAACATTTGCCATTGGTTCTTCTCCCACACTTAAATTAATAAATAACATTCCCATTGGTTCAAAGATTGCAAAGCGCTCATCGCTTCATCAGGCATGGTACGCTCAATAAGAAGCATAACTGAGTTATTGTGGCTGCCCGTCTTGACCTTATTGTTCTTGAGATACATTGGGAATACCCAGAAGATCAACTTTCACCGCCAAATTCCTCTCGAGCAAGGCTTTGGCAATATCCCTCATAAACGTCCCGCTTGCATAGATACTATAAAGATTCCCTCATTAACGCCCCGTCATGATCCGGCGGAGTTCAGCCACATGCTTTTTTAATTTTTCCCCAACATAATTGATTTCAGTTTCCGTATTATATATGCTAAAACTAAAACGCAGGGTTCCTTCGCTTTCAGCCTCGCTTAACCCGATGGCCTGGTGGATATGATTGGGTGTTTTCTTTTTGGAGCCGCAAGCCGACCCCGTAGCTACATAAATTCCGTCCTGTTCAAGGGCGTGGAGCAGAACTTCGGCTTTGATTCCCGGAAACGAGACATTCAGAATATGGGGCGCGAATTGGGGTTCGTCCGGGCTGTTGATCCGGACCGGCTCTATACCGGACTCGAAATAGTTTAGTAACTGCCGTTTTAAGTTTATCATTTTGGCCGCATTTTCAGCCAAATGGGTCCAAGCTAATTCGGCAGCCACCCCCATACCTACGATTCCGGGAACATTTTCGGTCCCGGAACGCAACCCACCCTCCTGACCACCCCCGAAAAGAAGAGGGGCCATGGGAATCCCCTTACGGATATATAAAGCACCGGCGCCTTTCGGGCCGTGAAATTTATGGCCGCTTAGGGATAAAAGATCCACATTCAAGTCCCTTACCTGGAAGGGTACTTTACCGAAAGCTTGAACCGCATCCACATGAAAGATGGGTTTGGGCTTGATATCGGTCAGTGTGGCTCCGATGTTTGATATAGGCTGAATTGAACCAGTTTCGTTATTGACCAGCATAATACTAACCAACACCGGTTTTTGCTCCAGTCCAGCCCGGAGTTCATCCGGGTCAATCCGGCCGGAAGCATCCACACCCAGATAGGTGACCTGGTATCCTTCGTGTTCCAATTCTTTAAAAACATTGCGGACCGCCGGGTGTTCGATTTTCGAAGTGAGCAGATGATTGCCGCGCTGCCGCAGTTTTTTTAATACACCGAAGATAGCCAGATTGTTAGACTCGGTCCCTCCGGAAGTAAAAATCACTTCGTTATCCGCCGCACCGATAGCCTCAGCCAGTTGGCAGCGGGACTTTTTAAGCAATTTTTCCGCTTCAAGCCCTTTCCGGTGAAGCGCGGAAGGATTCCCAAAGTACTCTTCCCATGTTTCCCGGATGGCTTGTACAACCTCCGGGGCGGGTTTGGTAGTGGCACTATTGTCCAGATATACTTCCATGGTGATTGACTCCGTAAAAATTTACTCTGTATATGAGTTAAAAGTGATTTTAACTTTCAACTTTTAACCTTCAACTTTCAACTGTCTTTAAAAGATTCCGAATCACTTCTCCCGCCAGGATTAAACCGGCGATGGGGGGAAGGTAGGAGGTGCTTCCGGGTATTTGGCGGCGTTTGGTACAGTTCCAAACCTGTTCGTCCCGGTTCGGACAAATGCAATTTTGATGGCAGGTGGGTACATCGGATTCCGGAACCACCGGTTTTTCTATGGAATAGACCACTTTTACACCTTGGGTAATCCCTTTTTCCCGGAGTACTTTCCGGACAGATTTTGCCAACGGGCACGTATGGGTGCGGCTAATATCATCAACCCGGAAGGAGAGGGGATCAAATTTATTGCCTGTTCCCATGCAGGAGATAATGGGGATGCCGTTTTGGACACAGTGGATAATTAAGTCCACTTTGGAATATACGGTATCGATAGCGTCAATGACATAGGATATCCCCGGCTGGAAGATGGTCTCGATATTTTCACCGGTAATAAACTCTTTATAGGGTTGGATGTCAATCTCCGGGTTGATTGCTTTCACCCGTTCAGCCATGACTTCCACCTTGGAGCGGCCGTAATTTCCGGCCAGGGCATGTAGCTGGCGGTTAGTATTGGTGAGACAGATTTCATCGAAATCCACTAGAATCAGGGAACCGACTCCGGATCGGGCCAGAGCTTCCACGGTATATGAACCCACCCCGCCCAGCCCGGCGACAGCTACTTGCTTTTGTCTTAAAGTTTCCAGGCCCTCCGGGCCGATTAATAATTCGGTGCGGCTAAAACGATGCAGTTTAGACATATTTACAAAAAACCTCCACTTTGAAAAAAGCGTGACACTATATTTCGGTGTTTCACATGGCCGTCGTTTATTCCGACCAACTCAATTGCTGAGTTTGTTTAAACTTAAAAGTTTGCTTCAACATAGAAGCGTTAACTTCAATAATTATCTCCAAAAGCTCACTCCGAAAAGCAAATTTTTAAGGATAATTCCGTGATTCACCTTATCATACCATCACTAAACTGGAGCGTCAAGCGAATCACGGCAACCACTGGGCAAACTGTTAACACAACCATTCAAAAGAAAAAAGGAGCCGCCCATTCAGACAACTCCTCAATTTAAATCAAATATCCAATCCCATTATTCAGTCGAACGTAAAATGTCAAAAGTCAAATGCTATTAAATATATTAATATTTTTTGGGTTATAACTTTCGACTTTTGACATTTTTTATTTAAAAATCAGGTTTCCGGTAAAGCGCAGGTTATCAATGCGGAAGGCTTCACCGGTGTGTCCGGTATTCAAGGTGATGGTCATAAAAATATCGGAATATGACCCCGCAAAAAGATTAACAATGTTCGGCGGTAACGTCAACTGGATTGTATTCCAGCGCCCGGCCTTTAAACCGGTGAGTTCAATCTGGCCGATATACTGATTATAAACGTTGGGGCTAGGGGATTCGAAGTATAATTGTACAGCGCCGATCCAGTGAGGATTGGTCTGAGGATCAGGGATATATACATCCAAACTTAATTGATTCGAATAGTAATGAATATCCTGGCTTGAAAAGACCGGACTTTTTAAGACCATATAGTTTGTCCCGTCCAGCTTAAGGGAGGCATATCCTTCCGTTTTAAGCGATGTATCCTGGGTAAGGGTAACATTCCCGGAACCGGAGGTCCAGGACTTGTCCGGGTTTTCAAAGCTCAACGGGGAACCGTTCGGGATAACAAACAGCGTAATCGATGAACGCGGGAAGGTGTATTGCAATCCGGAAGCTGTTATATCAACATCGGATTGGCGTACGATTGCAGACAGGTTTTCTTCGCTGTATTGATAAACTTCAGCTTTGGCGGCCGGGGTATATCCCGTCAAATTCAGGGAACAGATCTGACCATTGCCTGCTTTGTTTATGACCATGATGGTGAGTGCCCCATCGGACCCGCGTATTGCGGAGTAAACCGATACTTTCCCCTGGTCGGCGCTAACCGCCGACACACCCAAATCGCCAAAGGCACTGCCGGAACCATCATAGTTACGGTACATCCGGAAAGCAAACGCCAACGGGTCATTAAATTGCGGCGGGCTCCAAAGGGTTGCCAGATCAAGACGCTCCCGCCCGAAGATTCCCAGGACATCAGCCTGAGTAACGGCACCATTGATATCCTGTTCCGCGCCAAAGTTGTATTCGGTAAGCGCCAGCTTGGTGCCGGGATAATTCTGATCAACCCATTGATGCATCCGGGGAATCAATCGAACCGGCTCATTAATCCAACTTTCATCAACATAGGACGGATCCCAGAGTGAACGGGTAGTCCGGAGGCGTAACGCTTTGGTGGAGGCATTTCCTGTTTTAGAAAGCGCTACATTACTGGCTTGCGGGTAATAATGCAAATCAAGATAATCCAGGATACGGGTACCGTGAGTTTGTTCATAATCCCGCATCTGTTGCAGATACCACTCAACAAACGGCGTACCGCCATGAGCGTTCCGATCCTGGGGATTTTCCCACCAGGAACCACCAGGAGCTCCATCTAATGCTGAATAGAAGTAGGCCGTCCAACCCCATGCAACGGGACCAAGTGTTTTAGCGCCGGGGTCAGCTGCTTTGATGGCTGCAGCATATTGATAAGTCAGGTCTCGAAGCTCGTCATAACCGAGGGGTTGTGGATGGACATCACGGTGAGTGCTGTTCCAAAGCGTCGGTTCATTGTCAAGATTATAGTATTGGACTCCACCTTGGGCGGCGGTTCCGTATTGGCTGATGAGATGCCGGATCCATTCCTGGATAAAGGCGGGACTGGCTTCCATGCTGGTGTCATGGGGATCATTCCCGGTGATTAGCGTACCATCAGGACGAATGCCATTACCGCAATCCGGATCCCAAGAGTCCGTAGTCTTTTGCGGACCGTAGAGACTGACTTTGAAGCCGGCGTCGAAAGGATGATTTTCCAGACGGCGCTTCGGCACCCAGCCGATCATCGGGATGGTCATGATTGTTTTGGTACCGGTGCGCAGGTTTTGATTGATAAAGCTTTCGGAACTGGATTCGCCGGGATTGGCGCCGTTATCGGGAATGTTCTCATAAAACCAGTCACTGCCGGTATTATGGACATCGATCTGCCAGTTATACCGGGTTGTGGAGTTGCCACCCCAGCGACGGGCCGGTAAACGAAGATCCTGAGCCAAGTCTTCCGATGCATAGTTCATCCCGTAAATATCCGGGTTGATGGGGTGTACATCAGCACCGGCGTCCACACTGAGTTCCGGTCCGGGAACCGGAATGTCCGGTGTCGGAGTTGGAACAGGACCGGATGCTATCAGTTCGATGTCGTCGAGATAGAAGGTGGGTTGGGCGGCGCCGGTGGCCTCCTGGAATACCAGATCCTTAATGGAGGTGACATTGCCCAAATCTTTGATTTTAATACTGACTTCTGTCCAAGTGCCCGCCTGGGCAATAACATTCACACTATTGGAACTAAAAATGGTGACATTGACGCTCTGTCCGCCGGTGGTACCACCGTGAATAAAGAAGTGCAAGGTGTCATAGGTGGTGACTTCGACAGCGGAGTCGGTGTGGAGATAAAGTCCGGCCCAACCTCCGGTATAGGTAATCGCAATGGAGGAACCGCCGCTATGAACCGGATCTGAATTGTTAAAATTGGCATTGGTACTCCAGGACCAGTTGCTCCACCCGGAAAGTTCATCGTTATAAATCGGAAGACCCTGTGACGGTGGAATAGGGGTGGAGGCTATGAGTTCAACATCGTCAATATAAAAGGTGGGCTGAGCGCCGCCAGTTGCATCCTGGATGGCCAGGTCCCGGATGGCCGTAACATTCCCTAAATCTTTGATTTTTACATTTACTTCAGTCCAGGTATCTGCTTGAGCAATGATGTTGATGGTATTAGTGCTGAAAACCGTAACATTAACACTCTGTCCGCCGGTGGTACCCCCATGGATAAAGAAATGAATGGTATCATAAGCAGTAACATCAATGTCGGAGTCGGAGTGCAAATAAAATCCCGCCCAACCTCCGGTATATGTAACGGAAACCGAGGAGCTACCGCTGTGAACAGGATTCGAATTGGCGAAATTGATATCAGTGCTCCATGACCAGTTATTCCAGCCGGAGGATAACGCATCGTTGTTATAGATTGGCAGGCTTGAAGTGGCCTTGATGTTATGTGGCAATACCGCGAGTGTAAAAATAAATACCAGTGTAAGTAGAATCAATATCTTTTTCTTCATTACTGTGTCCCCTTTCTGAATTACTTTCAAAACTCACCTCAGAAATATGTTACTTTAAAATTGATGGTTAAACCTCCAAATTCCTCCTTTCTAACCTATCATTAGATTATCTTCCAGAAATCTAATCAAGGTTATCTGTTTTCTCATACATTTCGATAGTAATTAATAAACACCTCTTAAAATTTTCATAAAAATTCGACGGTAATAATTCGAAATAACAATAGAGCTGACCCGAATTTTTACAGTGTCAGCTCATTATTAACGCTTATTAAACGTTACTGCCATTCCCTGCGTTTATTATCCTTCTTTTGAAAGCATAGCCAGGGAAAGGGCAAATATTCCAATTCCGGTAAGGATATTCATCCCCGGGTTGAATTGATGCAGGATGGTTAGTATAATGATGACTACCCCCATGACCAAAGCGACGGCTTTCAATCGATACTCAAGATTTCATTTTTGGAGGTCATTTTAATTCATTCCTAACGTTTTGATATTTCGGCTTTTTGAATCTTTGGAACCGGGGTGGAGGATTAACACCACCAGGCAACCAAAGAGGAAGTTCGACGACATGATCTCTTTGAAGTGCGCCATCCGCACCGCATCCGGCATAATGGGATTATCGGGAAATAACAGCAAGATTCCCATGAGCACCGAGAAGATTAAAGCCACCGCCAGAGTTGCTTCCCACTTCTTGCCTTTCATCATGGCGATAACCGGTACCGCCAGTCCTGCCCAGATTAATCCGCGTAGAAATTGAAAGGGGAGTATCCAGGACGGCATTTGCAGATTGGTGTAGTATTCCCTTACCGCCGGGGACTGCCAGGCCACGAAGAATCCGAATGAGATATAGATAATGATATAGATGATGGCGATTAAAACGAGTCTCCAGAGCCATTGAGGCCAGGCTTCCGGAAGCCGCGGGCCGGTCTCGGATAAATTATCCTGATATTTGGGACGGCGCATTTTGCCAAGGATAAGCACCGCCAATGGCGCAAAAAGACCGGCTATGATCAAACCCTCGATAAACAATTTTCCGATTAGACCTTCTGGAATGATGTTTACCAGATATTTCAGAAAAACAATGGATTCAATTTGCGATAGGAAGGTTGATACTCCGTAAAACACGACGAAGATGGTCAATACCAGGCGCCAGCCAGTCCAGCGGGAACGCAGAATCGGATAGGCAATAACCACTGTTTGCAGGAAGCAAACAGCAAGCATGATCATCGCATCTTGACCTGCTTTGGCGGAGTTGGTATTGGTTTCCGGACTGCTGATACCTGCCAGAGAGGTAGCTATGATATAAATGAAAAACAGGATGATGGTTAAGAGAATTAATTTTAATACCGGGAAAAATACTTGTTTCGCTTTCATGATGATTCCTCCTAGTGTTTTTACAGTTTTAGTTTAACAAAAAAACCGGATCTGGAAATCAGCCGAAAGGAGTATTATGGAGTCGGTCCAAAGAATGAGTCCGGTAGAATGAATGATCTCCTTATTTCCATGTCCGCCCCCCGGTCCGGGAATAAAAATGGAGGAAAAATAGCACAAAAAACGAATATTGTATGGACATCCACATCACAAAAGAAACATTTCCGATTAAATTACACCAAAGGAGCCGTATATGACAATTCCATCATTATTATTGACCTTGTTGCCGATTATTGTGATTTTAGTTATGCTGATTGTTTTTAAAAAGGCCGCCGATATCTGCGGCATTGTAGGTTGGATCGCCATCTCCGCCGTGGCTGTATTGTTTTTTCAAACTTCGTTTGAAGTGATTCTCCGGGCCACCGGTGCCGGGCTCATTCGTTCATTTTCAGTATCGCTGATTGTGGCCACTTCATTATTACAAATGGCTTTCATGGAAAAGACCGGGGCTTTGAAACGAATTATCATCTTCATCAAAACCATCGCCAGTGATAACCGGGCGGTGCAGATTATGATGATAAACATCGGTTTCGGGACATTGATGGTGGCCGTGGGAGCCACTCCGGTTTCTTTGTTGCCGCCGATCTTAGTTGCCATGGGTTATTCCACTTATGTGGCTATTGCCCTGCCAGCCATCGGTTATGATTCTTTGTGTACATATGCGCTGTTAGGGGCACCTATCGTGGTATTTGTGGATATCGCCAACAGTTTCCTGGGAACAGGCAATGAAATCAGCCTTCATCAGGCGGGCATGATCTTTTTTATGTTCCTGCCGGTAGTTTCTACGCTAATTGGTTTCTGCATGCTTTGGATCGTAGGAAAATGGAAAGCGGTTAAGGAAGGTTGGCTGCCGTGCCTTATCACCGGGGCGGTGATTGGGGTTGTATCTTATTTTACCAACCAATATGACAACCTGGTAGTTTTGACCGGCGTCCTGTGCGGAATTGCGGTTATTATTATCATGGCTGTATATTTAAAAACCACCGGCGGGAAAATCATCGATCGGAGCCGTTTGAGCGAGGCGGAACTGGCTTACGAAAAGCAATTCCCGCTCTGGAAAGCATTGCTTCCCTGGATTTTCTTAGTCGTCATCATCTTGGCCTTGAATATCCCCAAAGATATCTTTAATCTGCTATACCGGACTTTGAAACTGCCGGTTCTGGGGCTGACCGCCGACGGAAAACCGCTGGAAACCCGGGCTCTCTGGCAGGCTTATACCTGGATCTTCGTGAGTACTCTGTTATCAATTCCGTTCCTGAAACCTACGGGGGCGCAGCTAAAAGATACAATGAAGATATGGTTCAAACGGGCCTACCGTCCTGTATTTGCCGCAGCTATCTTTTTTGCCATCGGCGAGGTCATGAATATGTCCGGTTATAATATGGCCGCCCACAAATTTACCATGCCCAGCATGGTGGAGATCCTGGCCGGTTACTCCGCCCAGTTCTTCCAAAGCGCTTACGGCAGCGTGGTCTCCTTCATCGGCCTCTTCGGCGGTTTTATTACCGGCAGTGAGGCCTCTGCCATTGCCATGTTCGCCAAATATACCCTGTCTACCGCTAAAAACCTGTCCATGCCCCTTACCGGCCTGATTATTATTACCGCCGGTCTGGCCTTTGGCAGCGGTCTGGCCAGTGTAATTTCTCCGGCGAAACTCCAAAACGCGGCGGCATCCATCGATAAGATCGGAGAAGAAAATAAGGTGATCCGGATCGCATTTGTGTTTTCGCTGATTTTAACCGTGATTACCTCGATCTTTGTAGTGGTGTTATTGAAGGTGAATGGGATTTGAAGATACTTGCCGAATTCAGGATTAAAACAGATTTAAAATAAAGTGGGTAACCTTGGGGCCGGGGATTATCCTAGACCGGAAATCGCTTCCCGGCAGTCGGGGATCGGGAGTGTGCCTCCGGTCTGGTGATATTCGGCGGATAGTTTTACCCAGTCAAACAGCGTCAAACAGCCACTCAGGCTAAATAAACGGAAACTTCCGGCATACTTCCCGGATGGTAACCGCCTTCCAACAAGGTATAAACTCCCTGACCGCCGATAAAACACCGGCCATCCAGCGATCGGTTCCCGGAATTGGTTAACGACTCCCTGCTCCCAGGAATGGGTCATGTTGAAGTATGGAAAGGAGAGCGTTTACGGAGTTGTTTGGGAAGATATGGAAGTGAACAAAATACTGTCAAAAGTATTTTTAGTCATAATATTGAGCCCGGCTGCCACGCTTTTGATTGTCAGGATCAGTTCCTCCGGAGAGATGTCCTTGAGGATATAGCCGTCGGCTCCATTATTTAAAGCATTTAAAACATTAAGATCATCCTCGAAAATCGTCAAGATGATGGTTTTAATGTTGCTGTATTTTGCTTTCAATAATTTGGTGCATTCAATCCCTTTACATACCGCATTCCTATATCCATAAGAACAACGTCGGAAATCTCCCTTTCACATGCTTTCAGGGCTTCAATGCCATTCTCGTCCCTGAAAATTAGGCTATGTCCTTTTTGGCTCTACCATGAGGGAGACAATGGGCGGCGAGTAGTTTTCCGATTCAACCGGGGTTGGTTTCCAATTTAGGAATAGGAGACAAAGGAAAATAAAAAAACCGCTCTAAATCTTTATCATTAGAGCAATTGAAGCGGTCATAGGGACGTAACATGTTTTAAAGGATAATCTCTTCCGGAGTAATGAAGCAAATTTATGTTTGGGCTATTTTACTCTCTTAATTTCCACTTGAACTTCCTTGTCTAGCTCTTTAACCATCTGCATTAGTTGCTGATGTTCTCGGCGGTTTGCTTCAAAATCACGTCGATTTTCTTCAATGTGGGTATCAAGTTTCTGTTCTAACTTGTCCACTTTTATTTCAACCCTATCAACCTTATCATTCAATAATTGCAATCCTTCACCGAAAGTCCTAAACTGCGCCCGTAAATCCTCTAACAAAATCACTACTTTGTTATCATCCATTTAAAATCACTCCTCGAAGAATGACTTGATTTCTATCTTCATAAGCTATGGGCTCATCAACAATAATTATTACTTTACCCGTTTGATTTGTACTACTTCAGTATCCAGCCGTTTAACTTCGTTATCCAAATCTTTGACTGTCTGGATTATTTGCTGGTGTTCCTGGCGGTTACTGGTTTCCATATGATCCATTTTTGTTTCCATACGATCCATTCTTGTCTCCACCATACGATTATTTAGCGCCTCAAAACCTTTGTCCATCTTCTCGTTCATCATCTGTAAACCTTCCCCAAAGGTACGGAATTGTGAACGCAAATCTTCAAGCAACACCGCTACTTTGGTATCATGTATAAAAGACACCCCTCATAATTATCTGCTATCATTTTATCATAATTTACACCGGGAAAAATTTAAATTGTTCTTACGATAAACTTAAAATGTTAATATATCGTAAATCCTAATCTGAATGACGCTAAATATGCTTCGAAAATCGATTAACCGCACAGAACCCTACTCCACCTCAATCCCCACCGCCCGAATCAAATATATCGCATTCCTCGTTGTCGAAAGCCCCGATCGAAGCTTATAATCAAAGTAGATTTGGTCATCCCGGTAAAACTCCCGGAAATAATAGTTTTTCACCTGCCCCTTCATTTCCGCTTCCAAGCGTCCGAGTTCGAGATCATGAGTCGAGACCATTCCCAAAGCGCCTTGTTTGATTAACTGTTTAATCAGCACTTCAGCTCCCGTATGCCGGTCCATGGAATTGGTCCCCTTAAAGATCTCATCCAGCAGAAAAAACACCGGATAACCGGCTTGAGCCGCCGCCACAATCTCCTTGATCCGCAGCAGTTCCGCGTAAAACGTGGAGATGTTCTTTTCCAGATTATCGCTAATCCGCATACAACTATAAACATCCATTAATGAACAATGAAACTCTTTGGCGCATACCGGGGCTCCGGCGTAGGCCAGAACCAGGTTGATTCCCGCGGTCCGGAGATAGGTGCTTTTCCCGGACATATTGGAACCGGTAATCAGGAGGGCGCTGACCGGGGGTTTTATATCCAGATCATTGGTTACCCGGGTTTCCGGAATCAACGGATGGCCCAGCCCTTTGGCCGTATATTGAGCGCGACCCATGGCAAAGCTTGGGTAAACCCAATCCGGGTGGTCGAAACGAAGTAAAGAGAGACTGGCCAGAGCTTCGGCTTCGGCCAAAATGTCCCACCATTTTTGCAGATCCCGCCCCGATTCTTTTTTCCAGGTTTCAAGCACTACTAAACACTGGTAATCCCAGAGAGTAATGATGTTGAGAAAAACATAAAACAGCCCGTTATAACGGTTGGAAATCATATCGGCGATCTGGTCCAGCCGGGCAATTTGTTGATGCACGGCTGTTCCTTCCCGGTTATGCAAATTGTTTTGCATGGATTTTAATAATCCGGATTGAAAACGGCGGCACTCGAAATGCTTGAACAGGCGTTCATAGGTTTTGATGCTGTTGCGGTAGTTGTAAACCACGTCCAAGGCCCGGTCCCGCTTCTTCCGGCCCGGAAGCAACAGTAGCAACTGGATGAATAAGGCGATCCAGGGGTAGTAACCGGGGATGATTGGAGTGGCAGCCCCGGCGGGGTGGATATTGGCGCCGATGATTAGTATAATGGTCATCATCGGCACGGCCCGCAAAACGATCTTCACCGCCGGCCGGCAATAAAAGGGGTTATAGCTGCCTCCCCACCGCCAGAAAGCTTCAGGATTTTGCATTTTACCGGCTAACAGCAATCCTTCGGTTTGAAATCGTTGCCGCCAGCCGATTTTGGATGCCAATTCCGTGATGGATTCTTGGCGCTCTTGAATAGAGCCCGCAGATTTCAGGTTTTGCGTGAGAAATCCGGCCAATTTGCGGCGGCCCAGCCAGGTGGTGGCGGAATTGATCAATTGAAAGAGCGACCCTTTGCCGAAGATATCAAGATCACCGGCATAACGGTGGCTATCGTCCTTAAATTCCTCGCCGGTATCTGGAAAATCGATCCATTTATTATTGAAACGTTTTAAAGAGTTTTCATTAAGCGTAAGCAGGATGTTGGCGTAGTTTTTGTTTCGAATGATTCTCTTATGCCGGATATCAAGGATAACGAACCCGAAGATGAACAAAAAGAGCGCTCCGCCGCCGATGGGGTAGTTCTTACGGATAATAAGATATGTGGTTGTAACTATTCCAATGAAAAGGAGCAGAAGTTTAAAGAATACAATCCGGTTGGAAGAATGGGTTTGTTTCATTATCAATTGCTGATAATCATGAATCCGTTTTGAATAGGTTTGGCTGGGATTGGGCATGAATGATCTTCCTTTATTCATTGATGGTGAATATTCAAACCAAAGCAATTTATTATTTTAGTTATTCGTCATTACCAAGTATTTCCCTTTAAGATTCTCATCGGGGGTCATTCTTTATTCACCCTGACTAAAAAATTCCCCCGGTGGCATACTAACCAAGAGGTGGTATCATTGGCAACAGCACAAACAATTCAGGAATGCATCGACAGTTGCACTCAGTCGGCCCATGAACTCCGGACGGTGGCGAACACGTTCCTCTGTGCCATGGAGCGGCAGACGGCAACCTTGGGTGCGGCCCACATTGAGATGTGTATTAATTCTCTGGTCCAGGCCAAAACACATTTATCGTGAGGTGGAGATAATGTCCGTTCAACAGGTTTTTAACGCGGCTAATAATTGCAAACACAATGCCCTGAAACTGCGGGATATGGCCCGGAATGAACCCAATAACAACGCCAAAAAGCTTCTTTTGGAGGCAGCCCATCATTTGGAGGTGGGAACAGCTGAGTTGGATTATATCCTCACCAGTTCGACGGTTTCAATTTAGTATCTTGTCCATTTTCATGATGTAATGCGTAAAAATCCAGTTCAATCTGGATTTTTTGCCTTTAAGTAATAAATTTCACAATTTATCAACCCTCAATTATCTGGTGGATACTTACAAATGTCTAAATATCCTCTTAAACTGCATACCGATATCGCCGATTATACAATTAGAATTTAAAATATTTCCATATCTAAAAGAAAGGGAATTCATCTTGAGTTAAGAATTAAGCGAAGGGCAATATTGTGACCAATTCAAATGATGGGAGAGAAATCAATGAAAAAAATTTTTGCAGTCATTGGTATCCTGGTTGGCGGTTATATCGGTTTTTTA
Organism: Bacillota bacterium; assembly: GCA_023436305.1. Lineage (GTDB taxonomy): Bacteria > Bacillota > UBA4882 > UBA8346 > UBA8346 > JAEZJQ01. The sequence goes on along the minus strand of JAEZJQ010000142.1, from coordinate 74,652 downwards.
TTACGGCCATCCCTTTTGCTGGTGGGCCAGCTTCCCTTTAAAAAAGTAATCCTGGCCGGCATCAATTTAAAAGGGGTTGATCAAATTTTTGTGAAAACCGCTCAAACTTCATTTCTTTACATGGTGCTTGGAGCATTGGGCGGCTTAGTGATCGGACTTATCTTGGCCGCTGTTTTTTCCGGGAAACAAAAGTAATTTGTTTATATTGAAACATGGCTACAATCATTAACGGCTAAAAACATTCATGAAAATGGGTGTTTTTTAGTTTCAAGATATTTTCCCCCTAGGAGTTTGTGCGCGTAACACTTTTTAATAACTTAAAACCATTATATGTTGTATTAAAATATGCTGCCCGATACTAAATACTCTTCGAAAATCGATTAGCCGCACGGACTCCTAGAGTATGCGAATCATCTCCCGAACTTTGATCAATCCCCTTAATTGTTCGAAATTGGACTTGAAAAATATCTAAACGTGGCGTATCATAAACATATGATTTAAACAATTGTTTAAATCATATGTTTAAAAGTTATCTGGAACTTTTCTGGGAGTCTGTACGCGTAACACTTTTTAGTAACTATAAACCATTATATGTGGCATTAGAATATGTTACATAATACAAAATAGACTTCGAAAACCGATTAGCCGCACAGACTCCTAGATTTAGGGGTGACCTGACACCCACCAATGGTGTTCTTTATTTTCTTATGGTCAAAAAAGAAATCGGATAGGGGGAATTTTCATGAATGAAAATTCAACGAAAGTGGTATCGTTAACCGGAGTAACCAAAGAATACGAACTCGGTCATACTACAGTTTCAGCTTTGCAGGGGATTGATCTGGATATCGAACCGGGTGAATTTGTAGTCCTTGCCGGGCCTTCGGGAAGCGGTAAGTCGACTCTCCTGAATATTATCGGTTGTCTAGACTATCCAACCACAGGAGAAGTCCGATTGGCGAACTGCTTGGTCAGTGAACTTACCGAGTCCAAACTGGATAAGGTCCGGTCTCATTTGCTCGGTTTCGTGTTTCAATCCTTTAATCTCATCTCCGTCCTAAATGTCTATGAAAATGTTGAATTACCCCTGTTAATCCGTCCTGACATTCCACTGCGGGAACGCCGGGAACGGGTATTATACTTCATCGACAAAGTCGGCCTCACCGGGCAGATGCGCCAAAGACCTTTTGAACTCTCCGGCGGCCAGCAACAACGGGTGGCGATAGCCCGGGCTTTGGTAACCAAACCCCAAATCATACTAGCGGATGAACCCACCGCCAATCTAGATTCCAAAACCGGCCTTGAAATTATTGAACTGATGCATGAGATTAACCGTCGGGAATTAACTACTTTCATCTTTTCATCCCATGATCCCAAGATCATCAACCGGGCTGACCGGGTGTTATACCTGGAAGACGGGACCACAAAGGAGAATGTGTCATGAACCTGTTCCGGCTTTCGTTAAAAAATGCCACCGCCAAGTGGTGGCGCTCATTTACTTTGGGTTTTCTTATCCTGGCGGCCTCTTTGGTGATGATGATATCCGGTTCCATGATTCTGGCCATCAAGAATAAAGTCACCAAAGTTATCCAGTACGGGTTCACCGGCCAAATTCAGATTCGGGCCGAAGGATCCCGGGAAGCGGATATGGTGGAGCAGTACAATAAGGCTTGGGATTCTCTACAACCCATGCCCCCCGCTACCATCCGAAACGTATTGGGTGTTGTCGCCAAGGAGTTTCCGCGGGCCGGACATACGATATTGACGCGCCAGAGTGTTTATTTAACCCGGGACGGCAAGCGGGAAGAAACTATGCTTATCGGGATTGAACCGGACTTCAAGACTTACCGGGAAGCCTTTCTGCTAAAAGAGGGACGGTATATCAATCCCGCCGCGGCAAACGAGATAACACTCACCGAGGAACAAGCGGGGAACTTCAAGGCAAAATTGGGCGATACTCTCCGTGTCACCACGAAAAACCGGTACGGCCTGAATTCGGAAGCGGAACTTAACGTGGTGGGCATCGGCAACTTTATCATGTTATCCCTATTCAGTTATAAAGCTAATTATGTCCCCGCTTCCTGCGTCCAGAAACTAGCCGGGTTTGATCCTGGAGAAGCCACCGATATCCTCCTGTTCACCGGCGGCGAGAAACCGGAAGCTCAAATGATTGGCAAGCTATCATTAGTTTTATGGCGGCAAGGAACCGGTAATGTAATCTCCGCCGCTGAAAAGCTGTCCAGCGAGGATTTGAAGGTCACCTCTTTAAAGTTTGATGCGGATCAGGTAAGCCGGGGGAAAGTTAGAATCTCCAGCCACCTGGAAATGGGTAAAGTGTTTAAAAGTGTTGGCGATAGCCTCTTTGTAACCCTGAACGTACTGGTGGTATTGATGATGATTATCATAAGCATTTTAATCTTCAATCTGGTTTATCTGATGGGGATTGAGCGCTACCGGGAGATTGGTACCTTGCGGGCCATTGGTTTCAGCCGCAACCTGGTCATTCGGATATTCATGGGGGAGATCCTGTCCATCACTCTGCTGGCGAGTCTGGCCGGTGTTTTGATTAGTAGCGGATTGATCCTGCTTTTCGGCTGGACTGGAATCCCTTCACCTGTGGCCGCTATGGATTTCATTATGGGAAAAACGTTATATCCCGTACTGGACCTAGGCCAGATTGTAACAACCATTGCAATTCTCACCGGATTTTCCTTGCTTGCGTCATTTTACCCGGCCTATAAGGCGGCTGCCCTAGACCCGGCGCAGACCATCCGGCCGGTATAGGGGGGGAGGTTCATGTCCATGTTTCATAAGTCCAAATTAAATCCTATGGTATTCCCTACGCTAGTAATTCCAATGTCCCATATTCCGGTATTTTTTCAGATTGCCTATCGCAACATTTTAAAGAATCGAAAACGATCCATCCTGGTGGGCTTGAGTTTAGTCATCTCCTGTACATTATTGTTGCTCAGTTTTTCTATCGGTAACGGAGTCAGCCGCCAAATTATCAACAAATACCGGAATTTTCAATCGGGAGATGTGACGGTTCTCTGGAAAAATGTAAAAAAAATTGATGTATCCGATCCCAGCCGGCTGTTCTTTTCCAATTTTGATATCAAGCATGACCGGGAAAACCGGGCGGCCATCAGTAGGTTAAAATATTTTTTGAAGAAAAACGCGGGGGAGATCGCCACATGTTACCCGGCCATCCGCAATGAAGGAATGCTGGATACCGGCCGTTATGCTTCTTTCAGCATTATTTACGGGGTCTCCCCGGTAGAGCTGCAGTTTTTAGAACGTACCAAAACATTTCAATTGGCCGCCGGGGCTTTACCCTTCGGGAAAAGGGATGGAATTTGCATCAGCGATGTTCTGGCCGGGAAAAACGGCATCCGGATCGGCGACTGGATTACAGTGGATAGCATCACCCCTTATGGCCTGGTCAATTCCCTGGAGTATCAAGTCGTTGGATTGTATAAAAGCAGTTCGGAATTTGACAGCATCTATATTTACATGACCACGGACAACGCCCTGGAACTCTTTGACCAGGACCCGGCTTATTTCCGGTTGGTCCGGATTTATTTGAAAGATTCCGCGAAAGCCCGAATTTTTGCACGGCAGCTCGATGACTATTTAACCACCGGGAATGATCAACTGCGGGCTGAAGCTATTGGTGATTCGGCCCGGTTTTACAGTACCATTGCCGGATTTTTAAAGGGCCTCTTCTCATTCTTCGTGATCTTCATTTTATTGCTGATTGCGGTGGGAATCCGTTCCACCGTGCGCATGAATCTCTTCGAACGTTTAAAGGAATTCGGCACACTACGGGCGATTGGTTTCAATCGGGCCCAGAATTTTATGATAATTTTTCTGGAAATTTTTTTATTAGGGGTGATTTCCTTAGGCATAGCCTCCGTACTCGCCTTTATTTTGGTAGGAGTATTGAACCAGACCGGCCTTTATATCGGGAAGGGAACCATCGCTTATGTATTGGGTGGAGAGTCCATTTATCCCGTATTTCAGTTTACCGATCTGGCCGTCGCTATAGTGATCATCACCATCTTTGCCCTTTTTGCTCCGTTAAAACCGGGCTTGCAACTCTGCTATCAGAAAATTACCGATTTACTGGCCCAAAATCAAAAACCGGTGATGGTTTTGATGACGGTAGTCAAGAAATTCTCAAATTATCACGCGCGAAATTATTAAAAATCAAGTTAATGAATTGATGCTTATTATAAGTCCCTGAAAAGAAAGGAGAATCATGATGAAAGCGAAACAACGAATCAGTAAAGTAAAATCAAAAGCCTCCCAATGGCTGATTTATTCCTGTTTATTCATCGCCGGAGTTGGTTTGACATTACTGGCGATGCAACTGTTGAAACCAGCCCTCGATCCATTCCAATCCACTGCGGTTGATCAAAACTCCAATCTGCCAACAGAGGTAATGAAACCTACCACCGCCCCTTCGGACCAGGAGTTTCGGTTTAGCGACAACTGGTATATGAATACCCGGACGTTGTTCGTGCTGGACGGGGTTTGGCACCGGATGGGGAATATCGGGGAAATCCTGGATACGGTAAAACGGATCCGACATACCAGTGAATTGAGTTGGTTCCGGGAGTGGAACCGGACTGCGGCCAGAGTAGAGGCGGTAGGAGACAATTGCTTGGCGAGAAACCACCGGATCAGCGCCGGAGAAGCCTATTTGCGGGCTGCCAATTATTATTTGGCCGCAGAAGTCTTTTTGCATACCAACCCGGATGATCCCCGGATTTTAACTACCTATCAGAAAGGAGCGGCTTTATTTCTCACCGGATTAAAACTGCTGAATGTCCCCGTTCGGGAAGTGCGGATTCCTTATCAGGGGACTACCCTGCGAGGTTACTTCTTCCGTTCTCCAGTGGCCTCCGGGAAAGCACCTACCTTAATCGTCCATCAGGGCTTTGACGCGCCGGTTGAAGCCACCAAATATATCGCGGAGGAGGCCATCCGCCGTGGTTATCATTGCCTGCTATTTGAAGGACCAGGCCAGGGTTTGACCATTCGTGAGCAGAAACTGCCGTTTCGCCCCGATTGGGAGAAAGTGGTCACCCCAGTGGTGGACTATCTCGTCAACCGGCCCGAAGTTGATCCCAATCGTTTAATTCTGATGGGGATTAGCATGGGCGGCGGGTTCGCGGTTCGGGCGGCGGCCTATGAACATCGCCTGAAGATCTGCATCGTCAATCCGGGATATCTTAATCTTTACGGGATGCTGAAAGATATGTTAACCCCGGCCCTAATCAATCTTTATGAACAAGACCCGGTGGAGTTCAATAAAAAATTTCTGGAATTAACTGAAGGTGATGTGGGCATCCGCTGGGGTTTGCATCACGGCATCTGGGTTTTTGGCGGCAGTTCGCCCGCGGATTTTTTAACCAAGTTGAAAAGTTATTACTATGAAAACTTGTTGCCCCGGATCCGATGTCAAATGTTAGTGATGGACGGCGCCCTGGAACCCTGGGGCAAAGGCCAGGCCAAACAGCTCTTTGATTCATTAAACTGTCCCAAAGAGTATATGTTTTTCACCGAGGACGACTCCACCGCCCAACATTGCCAGGCCGGAGCCCCCGCGCTTTCCACCCAGCGGATGTTTGACTGGCTGGATGAGCATGTGTGGTGATGAGTGTAGCGAAGTTTTTGCGATTGCATTATGAAAACCAATGTAGTAAAATTCAAGTTGTTCAGACATAATGTTTTTCAGGGGAGTAAACGAATATGTCCCAAGAAGATCAATCGGTCCGGGAAAAGATAATTCTGGCGGCCATCCGCTGCATTGAAAGGGAGGGCATTCATTCGTTAACCACACGGACCATCGCCAAAGAGGCCGGTGTCAACAGTGCGGCCATTAATTATTACTTCGGCGCCAAGGAGAAACTCATCGACGAGGCGCTTCGTCATGCTATGAACAACGCCATCGGGGACTCGGGAGAGATCATGGCACGGAGCGATGATCCTTATTTCAACTTGTATACCATTTTTTCGCTGTTTCTCACCGGAATGCTCCGTTATCCGGGGCTGATGAAAGCCCTGTTTTACGATCCCTTTATCCAGGAGAAGTGTACCGGACCGTTTAATCAGCACTTAAGCATGATCTTGAATGAGTTACTCCACAAGATGGAACCGCTGGTGGTGAATGAAAACGAGGCAAGTTTGAAGTTATCGATTGTCCAAATGTGTTCCACCGTCTTTTTTATGGGTTTGTTCCCCAAGTTCTTTCAAGATTTTTTAAATCTGGATCTTACTTCCCCTGAGAAACAGCGGGAGTATATGGAACATTTATTCAGCCATTATCAGTTGGGATTAAAATTTGAAAATACCGGGGAACAAAGACGGCTGGTCAAGGAAATGGTGGATTATTATATGGGAAACAAATTAGAAGTTTGAAGAGTGAAGTGTGAAGTTTAAAATTTAAGACACGAATTATAAATGATAATTACCAGTTAAAGATTGAAGAGTGAGGGATGAAGAGAGGTTGTGGGGAGGTAAAATGGGGGATCAAATGCTGACTCTGGCCAGGATAAACCAGGAGCGGGGCAAACTGAACCGTTTGAATGACGGTAAACAAATACGGGATGACGAGGGGGCTTGCCGTTTCATCAACGAACGGGGTTTTGTTTTGTTGATGCCCATCGAGGGGATTCCGCTTCCCAGCCTTTCGAAGGCCGATGCCGCAGCGCCTTGGCATGGTTTTGCCATCACCGACCGGGCCTGGGCCTGGAAAGAGACCTTGCCGGAGCAAAAGCTCTGCGCCTACACGAAACTCATTCATGGGCGGGGAACTTTCATCAGTTGGAGATTATACCCATCCTTTCTCAAAGTGTACGGGCCGGAAGGGGATCTGGATTATGAATATGCGAATGGCCGGTTGGAACGGGCCGCGCGGGATCTGTGTAAAATCGTCGCGGATTATGGCCCTATCAATTCCCGGGAGTTATGGATTAAGGCCAAGGATGTATTCGGTGGAAAGCGCACCCGTTTTACTGCCGCCCTGGAACATCTCCAATCAAGGTTTTTGCTAACCGTATCCGGCGGTTCATTGGAAGGGTGGACGCTTCATACCTGGGACCTGGTGGAACGGCAAGTTCCCGGGGAAATTCTGGCGAAACTTCCATCACCGGAGGAAGCCAGGGTCAACATCCTCCGCCAGGCGATTCAAAACTACGTCGCAGCCCCGGCGCCCAAGTTCCGGTCCATCTTGCACTGGAATCCGGCGGATCTGGAGCGGAGTGTGGAATTGCTAAAGCAAGAGGACGCGATACAAGAAATTGCGGTCGAAGGGCAGAAGCTACCTTGGCTTATCAACTCAGATTTTAAAAAATTAATGGCGTACATATAACCGTCCATGTCTGTAAAGCGCAATTAAAATGGATAATTATATGGTGGCTTTGAATGATACGCAGACGTTTAAATTCGGTGGTGTTCCCTTCTCTACGCGTCTCTACGCGAGAGAAGGGAATTATAATTATAGGGGTTTTAATACAAAAATATCACTGATATGGTTTTTTTACATGAAAGGAGCGAACGATGTTATTACCCTTTGTTTTAAAATCACTGAATGGAATTGACAAGGAGCATTTGGTGAGTGAAATTTTGGAACTGAATAATGAGTCGCGGCAATATGGATTGGTGTTGACACCGCAGAATGTGGTGCAGATACTGGAAGCGAGAAACCGGAGCCTGCGGCAGCTTGGCCGGATAGAGTTGGGGTTTGAGGTGTCAAAAACAATTATCCACAATTTTTGCAATTCATCCTATATCACACCGGAAGAATATGTACCGGTTTTAAGTGAATTGCACGATATTTTTTATTATATGAAAAACGAGACAGAGGATAAAATTGGGGATGATGAATTAATCCAAATGATGAAGGATTATTTTGAGAATTCCTGCGGGGGTTCGTTGGAATTACTGAAGGGTAAGCTCGTTTCTTTTGCCGAGGATTTTAGAAAAAAGACCAAGTTGCAAGCTTTGCCAGAGGAGGATTAGGTTGGACGTTATCGAAAAACCCGATGATAGCCGGATACGCTTTAAAGAACATCAGCAAAACAAGAAACCAAACCAGGAATCTTTTACACTGTCGCTTATCAAAGAAGGGCTCCGCACCCGGCGTATCAGCCAAGCCGAAGCGGAATCCTTTCAGTTAGGGATTATGGATCTTCTTAAGGATTTAATTCTACGGTACACGAAGGGGGAAAGTACCTCTGTTACAGTGGACACCGCCGAGAATATTCTTTGTTCACTGTTTTACTCCCTGGATGCCGGGCTGCAAAGTTTGAACGATACCGAAGCCGCTTTGAATACCATCAAAAGTGGCAACGCCAGGCAGGTTTATGATCGGGGGCTGGCCTTGGTAACCGCCCGTTTTACGGAGAGTAAGGCACTTTACTTGAACTTGCGAAAGTCCAGGTTGAAGGTGGGGCTTGAGGCTTACGATTTAACCATTAATGAGGGACTGGAGATTTTTTTTCATACATACGGTCCGGTTTTTGATGCCCATCGTGGGATGGCTTCCATCGATTATCCCTTGCTTTTTGATGACACGAGCATCACGGGCGTAAACTATATTAAAAATTATGTCGAAACCTTTTGCATGGAGAACCGGTTTTGCAGTTTGTTCCCGAATGAAGCGATTAGGGAAGTATTGGGTGCTTATGGCAGAATTCATAAAATTGAATATGCGAAAACCTTAACCAACATTTTTGAGTTGGTTTTTAATGCGGCCTTTTTTGCGGCGCTTTCCGGGCAGAGTAAGATTACTCTGGGGATGACCGGGGAGAAGTACCGGATTTTGGCCGGGAAGCTGGATGAATTAAGCTCCCTGGAGATGGATGCGCTGATCGATGCGGGGATCAAAAAGGTTCTCCATGATTTGGGAGTCATTGAAAAAGTACTATTGGATTACATCGCTAAGTATCAGGGTATGCTTAAAACCCGGCTGGCATCGGCGCTTGCGACAAACACTTTAAAAAACTTCGTATTACTGGAAGATGAACCATTTTTTCAGGGACATGCGACAATTTTCCTGGATGGAGAGCGAATGAGTGATGCCAACTTTAAAAATTTGACCCAAAGGCTCACTGGAGAGCAGGATGCCCTTGTTAAATCCGGTATGATTCGATCCGAGGTACACTCTTTCGAAGATCTCATCGATATTTTGGGAAGTGGTTGTTTTTTCGGAGAAGAATATTTGACTCTGTTCTTACAATTGAATGATCAGGAATTGGCGCTTCTGGCCAAAGTTTTATTTTCCGATGAGATGCGAGATGGACCCATTAACTTATCCAAAGCCATCACCCTTGGAATTGCAACAGGCGTGGAATGGCAAGAGCGGTTTACGGAGTATCTTTTGGGTTTAAAACGCGAACGGTTACAATTGATGGAAACTTATATGAATAATACGTTCATTCAGGGATTATGATCGTGTTTATCTGTTATTCAGTTTTGGGTGTGTTGATTCATCCCTTTTAAGTAGGTTGGTTGCTTTACTTTTTAGAAGAATAATAGCGGGCTTCGATGGGTTTTCCTGAATATTTCTAGACAAGAAATTGTTTTTGATTTATGATTTAATCAACCGATTAATTGAGAGGCTGGTTCTATGAATAAGGATGCCCGTAACAAATTAATAGAAGCTGCTACTCCGCTTTTTGCGATTCATGGTTATGGAGCTGTTTCTATCCGGGATGTCGCAAAAAAGGCCGGCCTGAATAGTGCTTTAATTAATTACCATTTTGGCGGGAAGGAGGGGTTATATTTACAGGTATTAAAGAGTCAATATGATCATCTCGTCAATTGGCTACAATCTGAAAATTTAACTACATTTGAACCGGTAGAACGGATAAAATGGATTACACAGAAATTTTTCTTCATCCAGAATGAATATCCTTATTTCAGGAAACTCATTCATCATGAACTTTGTTCTCCTACACCGGCGTTTAAAATAATCGCCAAAGATTACTTATTTCAATTTTATCAATTCTTTAAGGAAACACTTGAAGAAGGTATCGGGAAAGGGGAATTTAATAAACAACTTCAAACTCGCGATGCTACCATTATCTTTGCCGGTCTAGTGAATTATTATTTTTTAGTTCAATCGGTTCTTGAGGAAATTGTGCCGGTTGAAAATGAAGAAAGTTTTAGCCAACAGGCATTGGACATTTTTTTAAAAGGAATTCGCTAAATTTTTTTGAGGGAATTTAATCGATTGATTAATCGGTTTTGGGGGGATGAACCGATGAAGGCTTTGATATTTAATATACCATCATATGGGCATGTAAATCCAACGATTCCATTAATGAATGAATTAGTGGCACGCGGTGTATCGATAATTAATTATAATGGGCCGTCATTTCGACTAAACCTACCACCGGAAGTAACTTTTACCTCCTGTCCTTTTCTGGAACTGATCGATACGAAACGCTTTACAAAACAGATCTCCATTATTCAGATGATCGAACTATTATCCGGTTTAGTTGATGAGTTGACCGGGTTTACGATTTCACAGATTGAACAGGAAAAACCCGATTTTATCATTCATGATTCGTTTGCATTGTGGGGGAAAGTTGCTTCATTTATAACAAAAGTTCCGGCGGCATCATCCATTACCACATTTGCCTTTAATTCAAAAGTATTATGGTCGACGCCGGGGTTCGCGTTAGAGACAATGGTTACCTCTTGTAGACATATAAAGTATCTGCCGAAAATCAACCACAGGCTAAACTCATATTTTTTAAAATACAGAGTTAAAGAAGGAAGTGCTTTTGACTATATCGTGAACCGGGAGAAGGTAAACTTAGTTTATACTTCGAGCTATTTTCAACCTTGCGGTGAAAGTTTCGGCCCAGAGTTTAAGTTTGTTGGGCCTATGTTTCAGATTGACAAGCCGCTGGAAAAACAAGACCTTATATATATATCTTTAGGAACGATTTACAATAACGATCCGGAATTTTTTCAAATGTGTTTTGAGGCGTTGGGAGATCTGCCGTATAAAGTCATTCTGTCTTTAGGAAAAGGACTAAGCGCTTCTTTTGACGATACGGTTCCGAAAAACTTTGAGGTCCATGAATTCGTGGACCAAGTCAAAGTTCTCCAAAAGGCGGCCTTATTTATAACGCATGGCGGAATGAATAGCACTAACGAAGGATTAAGCATGAACACACCTTTAATCATGGTTCCGCAAATTAGCGAACAGAGATTGGTGGCCAAAAGAGTTCAAGACCTGGGCGCGGGAATTGTATTGAACCGTAACCATTTTAATGCAAGGATGATTCGGGAAACTGTTTTAAAAGTATTGAACGATAGAAGCTACCTTGATAGCATCTCCAAGATCCGGGAATCATTTATTGAAAGTGGCGGAGTAAAGCGGGCGGCAGCGGAGGTTCTAAGTTTGACTGAGTAGTATTGCGACAGATTGGTTATTTTAGCTGTAATTCGGGCTTGCTGAAAAAGTAATTCATGGTGAACGAACCACAATGTTTTTTGGCCTAAATTCTCAATCCAAGGGGCTGGTAATCCCAAACCTCTTCTGAAAGAGGACTAAACAAAACTAAGTTTGAGATTTATGGACACTTTTATTCTATATTTATGAATAGAACTAAGTAAGATGATTGCAGAAGTGTTTTAGAAATAATAAGAAAAACTCATAAGCCCGGCGACATCCAATTACTTTCAATGTCTGAAGAGCTTGATACTACAATAATTTAAAAGAAATCGGCGCAGTATAGTTTTAATATGGGAGGCCCCGTCATGCTAAGCAGTTCAGCTTTGAAGTATTCAGTCATATGATTTAAAAGTTTTATATATTCGAAGGTAATCTACTTTTTTAATCGAATAATTAAATTTAAGATGTTTCTTTTCAGATACTAAGTGGAGTAGAGAGGAGAATGATTATGTCAAAGAGAGTCCCGTACAGAGTATATCTTACCGAGGAGCAAATGCCAAAACAATGGTACAATATCCGTTCGGATATGAAGGAGCAGCCCGACCCGATGCTGAACCCGGCGACCATGCAGCCTGTGACAGCAGCAGATTTATATCCGGTTTTTTGTGAGGCGCTTGCCAAGCAGGAAGTGGATGGAACTACCAGATATTTTGATATCCCCGATGAGGTATTGGAATTTTATAAAATGTTTCGTCCCTCACCCTTGATTCGCGCCTACAACCTTGAGAAAGCTTTAGACACACCGGCAAAAATATATTATAAATTTGAAGGTAACAACACCTCTGGCAGCCATAAGCTAAACTCAGCAGCTGCACAGGCATATTATGCGAAGGAGCAGGGGCTGACCAGCCTGACTACGGAGACCGGCGCAGGCCAATGGGGCACAGCCTTAGCGGAAGCATGTGTCTTTTTTAAGATACCCTTAACCGTGTATATGGTAAAATGTTCTTATGAGCAAAAGCCTTTCCGGAGATCGGTAATTCAAACCTTTGGCGCAGATATTATTCCCAGCCCCAGTACAACCACTAACGCCGGGCGCGCCATCCTCGCCAATAATCCTGAAACCGGTGGTAGTCTTGGCTGTGCTATCTCCGAAGCAGTAGAAAAAGCCGTATCCACCGAAGGGTGCCGCTATGTCCTCGGGTCCGTACTGAATCAGGTTTTATTACATCAATCCATTATCGGCTTAGAAGCCAAACAGGCCATGGAAATGCTGGACGAATATCCTGATATCGTTATTGGCTGTGCTGGCGGGGGTTCCAATTTAGGCGGTTTAATTGCCCCCTTTATCCAGGATAAATTGCTGGGCAAAGCTTCACCAAGAATTATCGGCGTAGAACCCGCCTCCTGTCCCACTTTCACACGGGGCCGTTATGCCTATGATTTTTGTGACACCGGTAAGGTAACCCCCTTATCCAAAATGTACACTCTGGGATGTGAATTTATGCCTTCACCTAACCACGCAGGAGGTTTACGATATCACGGAATGTCGCCAATTCTGTCTAAACTTTACCATGATGGTTATATGGAAGCGGTGGCAGTAGAACAGACCAAGGTGTTTGAGGCGGCAACTTTCTTTGCCAAACACGAGACCATCCTTCCGGCTCCGGAATCGGCTCATGCCATCCGGACCGCTATCGATGAAGCCTTAAAATGCAAGGAAACCGGTGAAGTAAAGACTATTCTGTTCGGTCTTACCGGAACCGGCTACTTTGATATGACCGCATATGATGCTTATTTAAGTGGAAAAATGACCGATTACATTCCTAGTGACGAGGATCTGCAGAAGGGCTTTGATAAGCTTCCGAAATTTCCTGAGGTTAAGTAACAGCATGACTTGATAATGGTTACGAAAGATGAACATTTTCGCAGGATTGAAAATATAAAAACAGTGAATTGGTAAGACTTGAAAGTTTTATTAAAGTTCCGAGTTAAAAAAAAAAGACCCATTTGGGTCTTTTAATTTGCCTTTCTTCCGCTGAATATTTCATCCCACGCCTCGTGTGCAGTAATCCAGGGCAAACGCCCTTCCATCTTATAGCCGGATGGCTTAAGCCTCCGGTTGGCGTTCACTTACGAGCCGAGCCATCGGCCCGATTAATAACCCAGAAGGCCGCCGATACGATGTCGCGTGGCCTAATTCAAGTCAAGAACTCCGAACTCCGGCCAAGGAGTAAGGATCCTCCTTACAGAGTGCTCTTCGGTTACTTATTCTTCTTTTTTTGCGCATCTTTGATTAACTTCTGTTTCTGACTTTTTTCTTTATCCTTTTTTCCGCCTTTGTCACCCATGATGTGACTCCTTTCTGTTTGATATTTATCGATTCCCCGTGAGGAGTGTAGCCATCCACCCGATTTTAGATTTGGTTATCTATTGCTGCTTTTCTCAATTAATAAAGTATTCTCGGTTGGAATTAGAAATCCCTGCCTACGAATATATCCCGAACAATTTCTTTGATTCAAACAAAACTCAAGTTTGATCTGTACTATCTACTATTTTTGTTTTTTGTGGTTTTTTCCATCCTGATGGTTGCTTCATTGAAGTGCAACAAGAATGGATTGTTCATTAAATCGTTGTATCTATTGATACCGTTTGCAGTAATGATTTTGTGGATCTTTTAGATAACAAATTTTAGATGAATAAACTGGAGCGTAAAATATGCAATACCGAGAAATGGGTAAAACCGGAGATAAGGTTTCAATTTTGGGCTTTGGCTGCATGAGGTTCCGTGAGCTAAATGGAAGAATCGACGAGAAGCTGACCGAAAGTCAGTTGCGGCAGGCTATCGACAGTGGAGTTAATTACTTTGACACTGCTTATGTTTATCATGGCGGAAAGAGTGAGAGCTTTCTGGGAAAGGTTCTTTCGCAGGGTTTGCGGGACAAAGTACGGATTGCGACCAAGCTCCCAATTTATATGATTCATTCTCAGAAGGGTATGGATGAAGTTCTTCAAAATCAATTGAAAAGGCTTGAGACAGACTGGATTGATTATTACCTTCTGCATATGCTGACAGATTTTGCTTCATGGGAAAAACTGAAAAGCCTTGGAATACTGGATTTTCTTCAAAAAGCAAAAAGGGACGGCAAGATCATCCATACTGGCTTTTCATATCATGGTGACCGGGATGATTTTAAGCTTATTGTGGATGACTATAACTGGGACATGTGCCAGAACCAGTACAACTATCTCGACGAGAATTACCAGGCAGGTACGGAAGGGCCTAAGGTATGCAGCTTCAAAAGGAATGGGCGTTGTTGTAATGGAGCCTCTCAGGGGTGGTAAACTGGTGGGCAGGATACCGGCTGAGGTTGAAGAAATCTGGGACGGTGCGGAAATTAAAAGGACGCCTGCCGAATGGGCCTTCCGCTGGGTATGGGACCATCCGGAGGTTACGGCGTTGTTGTCGGGTATGAATGAAGCAACACATATCATTGAAAATACCCGAATCGCGGGGGAAGCGTATCCAAAGACTAACCGGACAAAAATGCAATATTTTCTGATTACCAGCGGTCTGGTTGGTGGTGTGTCTTCTTATGCCTCACTTTGCAGAGGATGTGGAAAGTGTGAAAGGGTTTGCCCGCAGCATTTACCTATCCGCAAGCATCTTAAGGTTGTCGCAAGGGATCTGCAGTACCCTGCCATGAAGCAACTGGTCTGGTTCGTTCAAAGTGTGACCAAGGGGATTAATTTTTTTAAAAAATAAAACCCCATAACGAAAATGGGGTTGCGATGAGCGCTAAAAAATTCGGATATTTTTTATTGAAACTTTTACACTTTCTTAAGCGCCTGATCAATATCTTCCATAATATCTTCCGCATGCTCGATGCCCACCGAAAGCCTTATAAAGTCCGGGGTAACTCCGGTGGCCAGTTGCTCGGTCTCCGAGAGCTGCTGGTGGGTGGTGGATGCCGGGTGAATCACCAACGACTTGGCGTCCCCGATATTGGCCACGTGGGATAAGAGCTTGACGCTGTTGATGAACTTAATCCCGGCCTCCTTGCCGCCCTTTACCCCGAAACCAATCATTCCTCCAGCGCCTTGCGACAGATATTTTTGGGCTTTGGCGTATTGCGGGTTGCCGGGCAGCCCCGGATAATTGACCCAAGAGACTTTGGGATGATTTTTCAGAAATTGGGCGACCTGGAGTGCATTTTCGCTATGTCGTGGCATCCGGAGATGAAGCGTCTCCAAACCTTGCAATAACAGAAATGAGTTAAAGGGGGAGATGGCCGGGCCTAAGTCGCGCATTACGGCAACCCGCGCTTTTGTAATATAGGCAATGTTTCCCATGGGTTTCAGCGCTTCCACGAAGTTCATGCCGTGATAGCTGGGGTCGGGATCGGCGATAAGCGGAAATTTGCCGTTGGTCCAGTCGAACTTACCGGAATCGACGATGACCCCCCCCAGGGAAGTGCCGTGGCCGCCGATGAATTTGGTGGCGGAATAAACGATAATATCCACCCCGTAATCAATAGGGCGGACCAGATAAGGAACGGTGGTATTGTCAACAATGAACGGTAGGCCGTGTTCGTGGGTGATCTCCGCCACCGCTTCGAAGTCCAGCACATCCAGCTTGGGATTGCCGATGGATTCGGCATATACCGCTTTGGTTTTCGAGGTGATCGCTTTCGCGAAGTTGGCCGGATCGGATGAATCGACAAAAATTACATTAATGCCCAATCGTCCCAGTGTATAATGTAATAAATTATAAGTACCACCATATAGATTATCCGCTGAAACGATCTCATCCCCGGCTTGAGCGATGTTTAAAATCGCCAGTGTGATGGCCGACTGGCCGGAGGCGGTGGCTAAAGCGCCCACGCCGCCATCCAAAGCAGCCATCCGTTGTTCGAAAACATCGGAGGTGGGATTCATCAGCCGGGTATAAATATTTCCGGACTCCGTCAGGGCGAATAAATTTGCGGCCTGATCCGTGTCCTTGAAACTATAGGAACTGGTCTGATAAATCGGCACCGTCCGAGCGCCGGTGGTGGGATCGGGTTGCTGCCCGGCATGAACCGCCAGAGTTTCGATACGATATGGTTTGGTCATTAGGGAATTCCTCCTTTTGGTAACTTTGGACTTCCGCGAGAAGCAAAAAACCCTCTGTAAAGAGGGTAAATCATCAACCCCCTTATCTTTCGGAGCGAAGCTCCGAGGATTTGGCACCTTGTTCGGAACGAATGCATTGCTTTACCGAATAGGTTGCCGAGGTGTCATCGGGCCAATCCCTCAACCTCTCTTGATAAGGACTTAATTTTTTAGAAAACCAATTAGTTTAGGAGGATTATACTATGTTAGGAGAGGGATGTCAAGGGTATTGTCGTTCTTTCCGGCGCTTTCAAAGAATTTTTTTTCACAGCCTTTGGGACTTTTCGCCCGATTTCATAAAACAGCCCGGTTCAAGTGTCATGGAATCGGGCGTTAGCATACATTAAACAAGATTTTGGAATAACTAAGGCAGGTGTTGAAAGCAATGCTCAAAGAATTAACGATCCTGGCGGGCATTGACAAGGCCGGGATTCGAGAAAGCTACGAAGAATTTACCTTACACGCGGGAGAAACCATCTCCATTGTTGGACCCACCGGCAGCGGCAAAACCGCTTTCATTACCGATATCGAACTTTTAGCCCAAAAAGATACCGCAACCAAACGGCGAATCTTGATTAACGGAAATGTCCCCGATGATGCGGTTCGATATAATCCGGCGCTGAAACCCATCGCCATGATCACCCAAAATACCAAATGTTTCGCGGACCTCGCCACCGAAGAATTTTTACAAATTCACGCCCGAGCCCGAAGCATCACTGAACGGCAAATCATTACCGATACCATCAATCTAGCCAATATTTTTACCGGGGAAAAGATTTATAAGGAAAACAAAGTAACTACCCTTTCCGGCGGCCAGACCAGGGCGTTATTGATTGCGGACGCTATTTTAATTGGTTCGGCGCCGATTGTGCTCCTGGATGAAATCGAAAATGCCGGTATTTTTAAGCGGGAAGTGATGGACATCATTCAGGGAACCGGTAAAATCATCGTCTTTGTAACCCATGATCCGGTGATTGCCCTGCATACCAAAAAACGGCTGATCATGGAAAATGGCGGCGTCAAAAAAGTGATTGCCCGAAACGAGTTGGAAATTTATGCTGCCCGGAATCTGGAGGCCATTGATCGAAAAATCGGGGTCATCCGGGAGGAATTGCGGGCCGGAAATATAATTACCCGTGAATTGGCCGATTTGCAGCAATTGGTTGATTTATGAAGCTTGAAGCGTGAAGGGCCAAGTTTGAAATTGGATAGTGTGTAGGGAGAGTGAAGTAAGAAAAAAGAAATGATTGAAAAACCAAATGGTTTTACTTCACTCTTTATATTCATGGACGGGCAGTTGGTTTCAAGTCCGGTAAATTGCCGGCCGGGTAGTCACCCTTCTCTGTAATCGTCTTTTTTAAGGATGGAGTATAGGTAGAGATCATAAAAGAGGTCGTTTTTTAATAAACCTTCCCGAATCAAACCTTCTTTCCGAAAACCGGCTTTTTCCAATGCTTTAATGGAACCGGTATTTTCAAGCATCAACTTGGCTTCAATCCGGTTTAGTCCAAGTTTTTCAAATCCGAAGTGAGTTATGGCCCTGATAGCTTCAGTCATAATGCCTTGTCCCCAATATTCCTTGGCTAGGCAATAACTGATTTCACCTGTTAAATTGGACTCGTTGAAAGCTTCATACCCGCAATGGCCGATAATTCGATTGCCCGTTTTTTGGGTAATACCCCAGCGAATTTTTTGTTTGCTTTCAAAACACTGTTGCATTCCATTGATTAACCGTTGAACCTGAACGATATTTTCGCAGGAATTGTTCGTCATAAACTGATTTACGCTGTTATCGGAGAGGAATTCAAACAAGTCCTTGGCGTCTTTCGGTTCAATCTTTCGTAACATCAAAAGATTCGTTTCGATGGCGGGAAACGAATTAAAAACTGTTTGATTCAATAAAAATCACTCCTTAGCTTTAAATTTGAATCCTTTATCGCGAAACAGTTTGACACACTCGCCAACCACTTTGGTGTCATAGAAGAGGCCTTGTTTGGATTCGATCTCCTCCAATGCTTTGTCCAAGCCAAGCGCGGCCCGGTACGGACGGTGTGACATCATCGCTTCCACGGTATCGGCAACGGCTAATATTCTAGCTTCCAGATTAATTTCCGGGCCTTTTAAGCCGGATGGATAACCAGAGCCATTCATTTTCTCGTGATGTTGCAAGATAATTTCGGCAATGGGCCATGGGAAATCAATATCTTTTAATATATTATACCCGACTTCCGAATGAAGTTTAATAAAACTGAACTCCAACTCATTTAACTGGCAGGGTTTATTAAGAATCTCCGCAGGCACATATATTTTGCCCAGATCGTGGATAATTGCGGTCATTCGAATCCCTTCAACCCGATCCGGGGAAAGTTTCATTTCAACCGCAATGGCGGAGGCCAGATCGGCAACACGCTGCTGATGACCCGCGGTATAAGGATCCTTAATTTCAACCGTCAAGGCAATGGCGTGAATAAAACCGCTCATTACTCTCCGGGACTCCGCTAAATTATTCACTAAATTTTCTTTCTGGACACGAAGGCGTTCGGCTTGTTCCCGAATTTTTTTTAAAAAGAGGTTAACTTGCATGGTACTTGAGATAATCCGGCGCAATTCAAGATAAATCTTTGTTTCACGCGGGCCTATCTCAAAGACGATGAACCCCAATTGGGGTTTGGAAAAATTCAGAGCGCCCACTAACATGGTAAAACGCCGGTCATGAGGCAAAATTCGATTCGGTAAGAATATATGGGAAGGAAATATGATGCTGCCGGCTTCATCCTTACGCCCGTGTTCGTTAAAACCTAAAACAAGCCGGGAATTTTGTTGCTTTTTTCCCTCAAAGAGCACTAAATAACAACTTCGTATTCCTAAGCCGGATAGGGTATTGGCCAAAGCGTTCATTGATTTGTTTTCATCCAAGGCAAACAACAGTTTTTCCGTTAAGCTGCTTAGTGAATTTTTGATTAGAATGGTTGTTTGGTGCTCGTGCATCTCCAGTTCCAGGGCTTTGGCGTCAACCAGGATTCGCGCCTGATGGAATATATCTTCCGTGGCGTTTAATATCCGGCGATTTGAAAAATGAGGTAACAAATGCTTACGAAACAAAGAGATTATTGTTTGCCAAACGAAAATATCCTTATTTGCCCGTAGTCCAAAGTCTAATATCTCATTCCACGCTTCTTGGAATACGCCGGTTTTTTTTTCATCGAGTTCGTAATAAAGCGCATTCCATAACTGAGTAATAATTTTGGCGATATTAATGCGGCGAATGTCCGAAAAAAAGCATTCAATTTCGGTACAAATTTTCGTGATGATCATTTCTTGGTTGGCCATTAACGATGACAACGGGGTCTCGTCAAAGCCCGTGCGTGGGCAGGGAATCAGTCCGTTTGGTTTGCGGAACAGCGTATTTTCCATGTACGGGGATTGGCAACCACATGATTCGCGAATCAATGTTTTGGTGGGGATGACTTCAAACAATGGAACTTCTTTGTGATCCAATAAATCCAACAGTATTTCCACTGCCCGTTGGCCCAGTTCGTACAGGGAATAGCCGACAGTTGTCAAAGGAGGGGCGGAATACTTGCCGGAATCAAGATTATCAAAACCAACCACTGCCACTTCCCCGGGTACCTTTACCCCTCGCGCCGCTAATTCATCCAATGCGCCCAGGGCCATATCATCATTACAAGCCACAACTACATCAAAACAGGCTTTGCGCGCGTCGATCAACTCGCGAATCGCTTCCATGCCGGAAATATAAGTATAATCACCTTGAACGACCCGGTCCGGCTCCATCGGAATGCTGTATTCGGCCAGTGTTTTCTGGAATACTTCGAACCTTTGAGTAGTATCTTGACTGGATTCGGCCCCTTTTATAAATGCAAAACGCCGAAAGCCATGGACTAGTATTAAATGCCGAATGAGTTCGCGGATTCCGGTGTTATCCACCAAAAGAGAGGGCAGGCCTGGAATTTGAAGGCCTACTATCACTGTGGGTAAAGGCTGGTATTGTTTACAGAATTGAATGAGAAAGTCCCGGCTTATATATCGTCCGATGGATGCGGAAAGAATAATCAAACCATCTACATTGTTTTGTCCGGCCATAGTGTATACTTTATTGAGGGCTTCGTTTTTATCGTTGAGCACGCCGCCTTCAAAGAACAACAGATTGATGTCTTTATCTTCCGCAATTTCAGCCATTCCATATAATAAATCAAACTGGTATTGATTATCAATCCAGTCGATTAATATGCCGATAGTTTTCCGCACCACCGTCTCCGGAAGTGTTTGCCACTGGGTTGATGAGCCCGTTAATGACCCCATGGTTTACTCCAAGTTAGTATAGTAGTATCAAGGTGAATAATTTTTAAATTGAAAACCTTTGGTGCGAAATAAGTTGAGGCATTCCTCAACCACATCGGAATCATATAAAAAATCCCGTTTTTCATCGATTTCCGCCAGCGCCTTTTCTAAACTAAAGGCGCTCCGGTAAGGCCGGTGGGATGTCATTGCCTCCACCACGTCGGCTACCGCCAATATGCGGGATTCCAGTTTAATATCCGGGCCTTTTAGCCCGAAAGGGTACCCTGAACCATTCATTCTTTCATGATGCTGCAAAATTATTTTGTCAATGGGCCAGGGGAATTCTATTTTTGTGATAATATCATAGGATACTTCAGGATGATTTTTGATGAACGTGAATTCCAATTCACTTAAACGGCCTGGTTTATTAAGGATTTCTGCCGGTATATAGATTTTGCCGAGATCGTGAATTATACCGGCCATTTGAATACATTCCACCTGGTCCGGGGCCAGTCGCATTTCGGTGGCAATGGCGCGGGCGAGATCGGCAACGCGGTGCTGGTGGCCGGCGGTATAAGGATCCCTGCTTTCAACCGTTAAGGCAATGGCTTGAATGAACCCGGTCATTACTCTATTCAATTGATGGATATTCTTTCTGAGGTATTCTTTTTGAGTTTTCAACCGGTTGGCTTGCAACTGGATTTTCTTAAAAAAAGCGGCGACTTGAATGGTACTCGAAATAATCCGGCGCAGTTCACTATAGATTCTGCCATTAGGGAGGCCCATTTCAAACAGGGCATATCCCAACTGCGGTTTGAACGAATTTAAAGCCACCACCAACATGGTAAAACGGCGTTCTTTGGTGAATATACTGTCCGGTAATAATTTATTGGAAAAGAACTGTTTACGGCCTTTATTATCCAACCGTCCGTGTTCGTCATAAGCCAGAATCAATCTTGATTTCTGTTGCGTTTTCCCTTCAAACATGGCAATAAAACAACTCTTAATCCCCAAACCCGGTAAAGCATGAGCTAAAAGGTCCATTGACTTTTTTTCATCCACCGCGGCCAATAATTGCTCTCGTAAATAACCGAGTAAACAATTGATTTGGTTTGTTTCATTATGAATTAATAATTCCATTTTAAAGGCTTTCTCGCTAATTAACACCCGCGCTTGTTGAAATAAATCCTCAACCCTGAACAACGTCTCGCGTTCGGTAAAGTATGGCGTCAAATGGTTGCGTAATTCGGATAATACCGTTTGCCACGGAGAGATATCTCCATGGATTCGGAAATTCGCATCCAGTACTTTATCCCATGCCTTGAAAAAAGCGCCGTCGTCCGAACCGTTCAATTCTTTCTCAAAAGCGGCGAGTAATTTGGTGGTGATGGCGAGAATATCGGCCTGCTTCATATCCAAAAATGATTTGGTGGTTTTCTCAACAATTTCGGCCATGATCTTGGCTTTATCCATCTGCCGGGAAGTCTGGCCTTCCATATTGTCGTAGATAAGCTCCGGCTGGGTTTCTTTTTGGAAAAAGTTATTTTGATGGTTGACGCAACCACATGAATTTCGGATGATCAATTGGGTTGAAATAGTTTCCAGGCTTGGGACGGTTTTGTGCTCTAATTGTTCAACGAGAATTTCAGCGGCCCGCCTTCCCAGTTCGTGAATGGAATAGCCAACGGTAGTGAGGGGAGGGAAAATCATCCTGCCGAGACTTAGATTATCAAAGCCAGCCACCGCGATTTCTTCGGGGACTTTGATTTCTCTTGCTTTTAATTCACTTAACGCTCCGGACGCCATATCATCATTACAAGCCACAACTACATCAAAATCCCCGCGATGCTGGTCGAGCAGTGTTCGCATCGCTTCCACCCCGGAATTAAAAGAAAAGTCACCTTGTACAACCAGTCGTTCATCGACCGGAATCCGATATTCAGCCAAGGTCTGTGCAAAAATACCGTATCGCTCCATAGTGTCCAAGCTGGATTCAATCCCTTTAATGAAAGCAAATCGTTTATATTGGTGGACATTTATTAAATGAAGCATTAGTGCGCGTAAACCGGTGTTATCCACTAAAATCGAAGGAATACCCGGCATTTTAAGGCCAACCAAAACAGTGGGCAAAGATTGATTTTTTTTACAAAATCGAATTAATGATTCGGCATCGAGTAACGGCCCGATTATCGATGATAAAATAATTAAACCGTCAAGGTTGTCAGGGATAACTAAATCATAAACCTTGTTGCGAATGGCATCAAATTCATTTTGGGGGTGAATCATTCCACCTTCAAAACATAACAAATTAACGTCTTTTTCTTTTGCTAAATCGGCTATACCATAGAGTAAATCAAGTTGATATTGGTCGTCGATCCAATCGACGAGCATACCAATGGTAAAACGGTTACCCTTAGGTTTGGACGCTGGATTCTGTTTGAATTTCTTTAGTGTCGGCGGCATGAAGTTCTCCAAATTGATTTTTCACAATTTTTGAGTATCGATTTATCATTAACACGAAAATAGGTTCATTTTCATTCCTGGTTGTAATACCAATCATGTCGTGTTAATTAAATCGGTATCCTTTGATCCGGAACAACCGTAAACAGTTATCGACAACTTCGGAATCGTAAAGAAGGCCACGGTTTTTAATAATTTCCTCCAAGGCGTGTTCGATTCCCAAGGCCGGCCTGTAAGGGCGATGCGAGGCCATGGCTTCCACCACGTCGGCTACGCATAATACTTTGGCTTCCATCATAATATCTTTAGCGTGAAGCCCAGCCGGGTATCCGGAACCATCGAGCCGTTCGTGATGCTGCAGCACAATCAAGGCAATGGGCCAGGGAAAGTCGATGGTTTTTAAGATGTCGTAGGCGACGTTGGGGTGGCTTTTAATCAGATTAAATTCGATCTCTTTCAACCGGCCCGGTTTATTGAGAATCTCCGCCGGTACACTGATTTTACCCAGGTCATGAACGATCCCGGCAGTTCGGATACCTTCGATCATATCCCGGGAAAGTTTCATCTCAGTGGCAATGGCGCAGGCCAGATCCGCGACCCGGCGCTGATGTCCCGCCGTATAGGGGTCCCGGGTTTCCACCGTCTGGGCGATGGCTTCAATGAACCCGCCCATAACTTTGCGTAGTTTGGATAAATTGCGGCTCAGGTCGCCCTTCTGCGCTTGTAGATGCCCGGCTTGCTCTTGAATTTGTTTAAAAAGGGTAGCGCTTTGCAAAGTGCTGCAAATGATTCTGCGCAATTCGCCGTAAATTTTCCCGTTTTGCGGTTCCAACTCAAAAATAACCAACCCTAATAACGATGATGAAAAATTGAGTGTTTCCACCAACATGCAATAACGGCGGTATTCGGGCAATAATTCTTTGGGTAACAGGATATTGGGTAAAAACATGATGTCTTCGTCACCAACATAAATCCAGCCGTTCTCATCGTAAGCCAATACCGATTTTACTCTCCGTTGGTTTTTCCCTTTGAATGTCATCAGGTAACAGCATTTAATCCCTAAATCAGGCAAGTTTCGCGCCAATATATTAAAGATCTGGGTCTGGTCCAGGGTAAATAACAATTCTTCCCGGAGTGTACTGATAATTTGATTGGTTTTAACGTATTGCTGATAGTTAAGCTTTTCTTGAATTAACGCTTTGCTACCGATTAAAATTCGTGCTTGATGCCAAAGATTTTCAAGAAAAGATATATCATCCAAATCGTATAGATACGGCAATAGATTACGGCGCAATTCGGTGATGACCGATTGCCAGGTGAAGATGTCCCGGCTTGTCCAGGAGTTGTTGCTAAAAATCGCGTTTAATTCTTTTAAAAACAGGCCTTGCGTTCCGGTGAATTCCTGGAGAAAAGCGTCAAACAGTTTCTCGATAAGTTCATTAAAATTAATATCTTCTTTGTTATTGAAGAAATATTGGGTTTGTTGAATAATTTGGGATAATATTGGGCTTTTGTGCAGGGAAATCATGGAAAGGCTGGACTCTTTCTCCGGTTCCGGAGCCTCCGGAGCCGGATGGCTCAACTGGTGGGCATAACAACCGCATGATCGCCGCACAATTAAATTGGTGGATAAAATTGTTTCCCGGGGGACTTCTTTTTTTTCAATCAAACTCATTAACGTCTCAGCGGCCCGCCATCCTTGGGTATATAATGAATAACTTACCGTGGTTAGAGGCGGTGATGTATGGACGCTGAAATCCAAGTTATCAAATCCGGCCAGGGCAATTTCCTCCGGAACTTTGATTCCCCGGACATTTAATTCATGAAGCGCTCCTAATGCCATGTTATCATTGGCGGCAATCACCACCTCAAATTTGGCGTGGCGCACGTCCAGCAGGGTTTTGATGGCTGCTTCTCCGGAGTCGGCCATGAAATTTCCTTCAATCATCAGATTCGGATCCGGCCGTAAATTGTAATCAAGAAGAGTTTCTTGAAAAGAGTTAAATCGATCCGTAGCATCTTGGCTATTTTCGGGCCCTTTGATGAATGCAAAATCACGATAACCATGGACCTTGATGAAATGAGTGATTAAATCGCGCATTCCACCAAAATTATCGATGATTACGGAGTGGATATTGGGCATGGCTAGCGCAATACTAACCATCGGCAGGGGTAAGAACCGGTTACAAAATTTGGTTATCGTTGAATAATCAACAAAGTGGCCGATGGAAGGGCTGAGAATGATTAACCCGTCAATAATTTCACCATTCACCAGGTCATATACGATATTACGCCGTGATTCATATTCAAAGGGAGCTTGAATACCGCCGCCCTCAAAACACAAAAAGTTTAAATCTTTTTCTTTGGCGAAGTCCGCTATCCCGTGAACCATGCTAAGTTGGTATTGTTCTTCGCACCAGTCCACCAGTAATCCAATGGTGTGACGGGAACGTTTTATCTGGTTTGCGATTGGTTTTTTGATGTGAATGTCCCCCCAAGAAGTTTTCCGAATTGTCGGTAAATTTGTTTATCGAATGATTTTTATCCGGTGGGGATATAAAATTAAAATTCAACTAATTTGGTTATCGTCATTTTTTAATAAGGGGTTAATGGATAAAATAAAAAAATGGAGGATTACTCATGTTATTTTGTTGAGTTTATCATTATTCTTAAAAATTTTGCTTTTTAAGCAAAATATTGGAATCACCTTGAAATATACTGGCTGCAATATGGTTATCAAACATTTTTTGTCCATAGAATAATATGCTATTGACAATTGGGGATCTATTTTGGTATAGTATTATATGTCACTGCAAAACATTGAGTTTATGACTTAATTTTATCGGTTTTTCGGGCTTGTAGCTCAGTTGGGAGAGCGCTTGAATGGCATTCAAGAGGTCAGGGGTTCGATTCCCCTCAGGTCCACCAGCATTATCCACTTCAAAATGATATTTTAAAATAATATCATCGGGAGTTAAAATAACTTGATCAACAAACTTGTTGATTAAGAACCTAGCGTAAGCCGTTTTCGAAGTTTCGGAGGCGGCTGTTTTATTTGCCAGGATAAACTTGATGATTTTTTCCTTGGTCCAAAGGGATTGCTGTTTTAAAAGCTTAATAGAGACCTCTAACGCTTCCCGCTCCGATTGTAAATTTTTGATTCTTCGATAGGTATCTTCATTATCCAGACCTTTGCCGATGGCCGCATAAAACCGGTCGATCTGCTGATTGACTTCAACGATTTCCCGGTTATTCCGTTTAATTTCTTCCTGCGTATATGTATACTTGCCTTCATATAACTTTTCGAATTCCTCGGCGGTCTTTTCGGTTTCCACGAAAAATCTATTTTCAATCTCAGTAATCACGTAGTATTCAATGGGTTCCTTGCGAATGGGTGGATTGTCGCATTGTTTCGTCCGTTTCCTGTTATTGCAGATATAGGAGTATTGATGTACGGTTTTATGCCGGTTCCATCTAGAATCCCCCACGCAGGCGCCACCGCAGACCCCGCAAACCAATTTTCCCGTCAGTAAATAATCCACCTCCCCTTTCCGGCGCGGAGTAACCCTTTTCCTTTCATCAAGTTTCTTTTGTACCATAACCCATTTTTCAAAGGGTATCACTTCCGGAAGCGCGCCTGGGATTCGGATCACCTCATCGGTCACATTCTTTTTATGATGATTTCTACCTTTCATTTTCTTCCCCCCGGTGGTTAAGCCATAAGTATAAATACCCGCTATTTTAGGATTGCGTAATACTTCATAAATAGAATTCTTGCCAAAATGCTTGCCCTTTTTCGTGCGGTAGCCTTTTTCATTTAAAACTCTCATTATCTCCGAATAACCTGCGTCCTCCAAAGTCATATCCGCCATAATATTCGCTGCTTCTTGTTCGCGGGTATTGATTTCATAGTACTTATATTTTTCTGTTTTCCCCCCGGAAATTTCAATAACTGCTTCCTTAGTATCCAAGCCAAGGGGAGGGATTCCGCCCAGATGTTTTGATTTAAGCGCATGTACCCGCATTTTTCGCTTGACTTCTTCGCTTAAATTCCGGCTGTAATCTTCGTCTTTGGCCTCATAAATCGCCTGCAGAAATATATTACCGTGAGTAGGCATTAATACGGCATCATAAAGGATTCCTTTTTCGTTCAAGTCGTATTTATGAACAACGGCGTCGCGGCGGTTACGGGCGAAACGGTCGGTTTTATCTGTAAGGCATAAATCTACCCGGATAATGCCCGATAAAAGTTCGTTCATCATTACTTGAAATTCGGTCCGGTCATCGGTAGTCGCTGATTCGGCCCGGTCGATATATTCTTTAATAATGGTGACATTGTTTTGTTCACACCAATTCCGGACGGCTAATTGTTGGGCCTCAATCGATTCACCTTTTTGATTGGATGATGAATAACGATAATAGGCAACAGCGGTTTTCATATCTTCTCATCCCTTTGGGCTTTCGTAAATTTAATAAACTGTAAAACGGCTTTTTGTTCTTCCTCGTTTAAATCTTTCAAGGCTTTTTGGAGTTCGGTGTATATACGGCCATCGGTCATTTCGATTTGAAGTATCCCGTCATCTTCCAAGTAACCGGCGGCTTTTAATAATTCTTCATAGGGTTTTTTCAAATAAGGTGCAAGTTTTTTGAGGGTTTCAATGCTGGGTGATTTCGTGCGGCCTTCTTCAATCCTGGAAATTGTAGTTCCCCAAACGCCACTGTCCTGGGCAAGAGATTCCACAGTTTTATAGCCTGCTTGCAGGCGTAAATTCGTGATGTACTTTCCAAATTCTTTTGCATCCATTTATGCGCCCCCTTAGTATTATCAATATTTTTATAGTATCATTATACTATATGCTTTGCATGTATGCAAACATTTTTTCGTTGAAGCCAACGAAAAATCACGATATAATTAATTTGCAAGCACGCAGACCGAAGGGGGTCATTTTATGAGAATGCCACAAGTGCGATTGAAAGATGGGACTTTGGACCGTTTAATGGCCGAGAATAATACGAATAAAACCGGGTTGGTGGTCTTGATTGGTGTCAGTACTTCTCAATTATACCGGATTGCCAGTGGGAAAAGCAAAGTCGGCGCTGATTTCATCGCCCGAATTCTTTCCGCAAATCCGGATAAAAAATTTGAAGACTATTTTTTTGTGCAATGAAATCTGCAAGCGTACAGGCGAACAAATCTGTAAATCCTACCAGCTCCCGGCAAACCATTGTCAAGGCCAAACGGGTCAAGGGAGTTATCACCACGGTTGAAGTGATGAATGTCGAAACCGGTTCTACCCATAACAACAACTATCATAAAGCGGCGGCGGAATATTTTCTCTTTATCGCGGAAATGGAGGGCTTACTCAAATGATACAGTCAGCCAATGAACTGCGGACCCGGATTTTTGAAGAAACCGAATCCATCACTTTCAATTTGACCTCCGAACGATCACCGGCGGAGATACCGGCCAGCAACGAAACCGCCTATAAAACAGGCTATGAAGACGCCTTAATCGACGCCAAAATTTATTTCCGGATGATCATCATGCGGATATTGGGAGAAAAGCAATGAATTTCCGAGACGGCTATATTCTGGGGCTGTCCAAAGACGGCCAGACCATGCAATTTTTCTTTCCATACTCCGAACGGAATGTGAATCTGGTCCGCTCCATTTACGGGCGGATTTATAATAAGCATTTGAAATGCTGGGAATTCCCGATTAATCCCCAGATTTACGCTGATATTCTCATGAAATTTCCGCAAACGCTGCTTGATATTCATTTGAAAAACCGCATCCGGGAGATTGCCGCGACCTATGACCGGGTGAACGAAATGAAACTGGCCGGCTGGGAAAACGCCGTACCCAACGCGCCCATGTTGTTAAAAACCGAAAAACTTCATCAAGGAAAACCATACAATCATCAAATCCTGGCTTTTAATGTGGCGATCACTTTGCCCCATTTCGCCTGTCTGATGGAACAAGGCTGCGGAAAATCCTTGGTGATGGTGGCGTTAATCGGCCACTGGTTCCGGTTGGGTGAAGTGAAACGGGTTTTGATATTTTGCCCCTCTGCGGTGATCCCGGTCTGGCCCAGTGAATTTGGAGATTTCGCCAAGTACCCGGTGAATGTGTTCGCACTTACGGAAACAGTGGTGGAACGGGAGAATTTTCTTTATTCGCTGCAAAAGTCCGGGATTCTTGAAAAAAACATCGTCACCGCGGTGGTGACCAATTACGAAGTATCCTGGCGGATGCAAGACGCCCTGACCGGTTTCAAGCCGGATATGGTGATTTGTGACGAGTCGCAACGCATTAAGAACGGTTCCTCGGAGCAGGCCAAAGCCATCTATAAAATCAGCGCCAACGCCAGGCACCGGGCGATCTGTTCCGGGACGCCCATCGAAAAACCAGTGGATTATTTCGGCCAATACCGTTTTTTAGATCCCAATATCCTGGGTTATTATTTCACCACCTTCCGGAACCGTTACGCCCATGTGGCCGGTGAACATGACATCATCGTCGGTTATAAAAATCTGGACGAGCTGACCCGGAAAGTCCATCAAATCGCCTTCCGAGTTACGAAAAAAGACGCCCTTCCCGATATGCCGGAAAAAGTCGATCAGATTCTCTATTTCGAACTGGAAAAGGAAACCCGGAAAATCTACGACCGGATGGAAGCGGAAAGCATCGCCGAGATTGCCGGTTATGAAACGATTACCGCCAATAATATTCTGGCCAAAATGCTCCGGCTCTCCCAGTTGACCGGGGGATTCTTCAACGCCAACAAACTGGCCGGGGCGGATGATGACGGGAGTAATCCCAAACTGATTAAGCAAGTCAGCAAAGCCAAGCTGAAATTACTGGATGAAACCTTAACCGATTTACTCGACCAAAATCACAAGGTAGTTGTTTTTACCCGGTTCACTCCCGAGTTTTTAGCGATCTCTGATCTGTTGGCCAAAAATCAGATTAAGTCCGTGTCCATGAACGGCAGCACCCCGGCTTTACTGAAAAAAGCGAATGTGGACCAGTTTCAAAAAGATCTGAAAACGATGGTGATGGTGGCCAATATCCGCTGCGCCGGACTGGGAATCACGCTTCACGCCGCCCATTATGCTATTTTTTACAGTTTCGGATATTCCCTGATTGATTATGAACAAGCCAAAGACCGGCTCCACCGGATCGGCCAGCGCGATCTCTGCACCTATATTCATCTGGTGGCGCAGCGCACCATTGACGTGAAAATCGTCCGGGCTTTGCAGAACAAACGCGAGATCGCGAAGGAGGTGGTTGACGATTGGCGGCAATACTTCGAAGACGCCGGTTAAAGGCAAGGTAATTCCCTTTCGACCGCGCGGCCAAATCAGAATTCCCAATGTGGAAGACGAACAGCCCGAACTTTTTTCTTTCGAATGGGTCTGCAGATTTCTAGGATATGACTTGCTTTTAAAATCCCAAGAAAAAAATCCGGGCCAAACAGTTCAGGAAGGAGACTCAAAGGATGTTCAACCGGATTAAAAACGCGCTTCGCTATATCACCGAAGGCGATTCCGTGGTCAGGCAACTTCATTATGAATTGCGGGTGGCTCAAAATCTGCTTGAAGAAAGAAACAAAGAGATCGCGGGTCTTAAATCAATCATCACCGCCCAGGCGGTTCATCCCGTCCGGGATGAACTTGATGAAAAACATGATGGTGAACTGCCCCCGCTCCCGCTGGAGGCGCTGTCCATGGCGGAAACCCTATTTCGGTTGTCCTGCGAAGCCGACGAGGCCGAGGCCAAAAAGAAAACGGCCAACGCCAAGTTTGATATTGTCAATGAGGCGCTGACCAAGCAGATGGTCGCCAACCGGCTCCCCCAATTCGTCTACCGGGGTTTTAACTTTGAATTGGACACGGAGTTTCATGTCAACGTCTTGAAGGCCAATAAACCCCATGTCCAGGATTGGCTGCGGAATAACGGCCATACGGATTTATTGACGGAGGATTATAACGCTTCCAGCTTCAAGAGTCTGGTGAAAGAGATCCGGGAGCAGAACAATGATGAACTGCCGGAGGATTTGGCCAAGCTCATCACCATCTATGAACCGGTAGTCGTCAGTATGACCAAGGCCAAGAAGAATTCCGCCAAAGCCCGCCGGGTGGATAAAGTCATCAGCAAGCAATCTTCAGGAAAGGAGGAATAATCAATGGCCAAGGAGATGATCGGTTTTCTCAATGTGAAAAATATAAAACCCGCCGCCGTGGGCGCGATTATTACTTTTGAGTTCAAAGTGGACAAGTTTCCTTCGGATGAATTCATGCGCGAAATCAATTGTAAAACTGTCAGACTCGGCCTGGAGGAGTTTGACGCCAACGGCAAGCTTGATTTTAGCGGCGGCGCCCAGGATGTGACCCAAAGGTAATTTTTAAAAATAAAACAGGAGGTTCAATTCATGACTGCGCAAAGCCAGAAGAATGAATCCACCGCGATTCAAAAATCCACATTCCAATTACCGGCCCCGGCCCAGCGGAAGATCGACGCCCGGACTTTCGTCGAGCGGATGAAAGGTTTTAAAATCAATCTGCCCCGGATTATCTTTCCCTCCGGAAAGGGAACCACCTTCACCATCCCCGGCGAGGAAGGCCAGACCAAATCCGCCGAGATTTTAAAAGCCGTGGTTATCGACCAGTATCCGGTCCGGGCGTTTTGGCGGGAGAAATATTCCGGGAAAGGCGTTCCCCCGGATTGCAGTTCCGACGACCTGATTAACGGCCACGGCGATCCGCTGGGGAATGGCGAAAATACCTGTCATAAATGCGAGAACTGCCCGAATAACGAATGGGGCAGTGATTCCGACCAGAACGGCAAGCCCACCGACGGCAAAGCCTGTAAGGAATTGCATCCGATGTTTTTGCTTTTTGAGAGTGAGGAAATTCCTTATCAACTTACGGTTCCGCCGGGTTCGCTGAAAAACGCCGGTGATTTTCTGTCGCAACGGGTGTTGATGAAAGGATTGCTGCCGGAGGAGGTGGTCACCGAGATCGGGACCCAACCGGCCCAGAATAAAGGCGGCACCGATTACCGGAAAGCGACTTTTAAAAAGCTTGAAGTCTTGGACGCCGAAACCTTCGCCACGGTTCAGAAACTGCGGGAAGAATTCATGCCGCTCACCCGGAACGCCATGATCCTGAATGATGACTACAATATTGAAAATAGTTCCGGTCCGGTCAATGTCACCGGTGAGGCGCGGGAAGTTCCGAAAGACGAAAACCCGGTGGGCCATATGCGGTTCGAACCGGGTGAAACACCGCCCGAAACGATGTGAGACAGAGTTTTTACGGGGCAGGGATTTCCTGCCCTTAAAAATCCAAGACGAAAGGAAAAGACATGGCCAAGTCGTTATCTGACTCGAAATCCCCAAAAATTAAAAAGTCGGATATGGATATCCAGGGCTGCGATTTTAATAACTGTCCCGCCCGGAAAATATACTTTTCCCGCTGCTATTTAGCGCCGCCGGAAGATCGGCCTTGCACCATTACGATTAAAAGTCGAGGGTGATCCAATGGAAAACCAATTTTTAAAATACGCCCTTTATTACCGGAACACTCTCCAGTGGAGCGTCATTCCGCTGAAGCCGAAAAACAAACTGCCATTGCTTACGCCGCCGAATCCGGAAAAGAAGATTCAAGGCAATTGGCCCACCAGTTGGAGCGAGTATGAAAACCGGTTGGCCACCGAGGAGGAGATCCGCGAGTGGTGGTCCAGGTGGCCGGGGGCGAATATCGGGATTGTGACCGGAAAGATCAGCGGAATCGTGGTGTTGGATATTGACGGCGAAGGGGCTGACACTTTGGCTCCCTTTGCCGCTGATGAGCCATTGCCGGAAACAGTCAAATCAATCACCCGGAACGGCTATCATTTTCTTTTCAAACATCCCAGTCTGGAAGTGCGGAACTTTGTCCGCAAAGATCTGAAAGACATGCATTTCCGGGGTGACGGGGGTTATATCGTCGCGCCGCCCAGCATTCATGAAACCGGCCATGTTTATTCCTGGGAGATGTCTCCGGGTGAAATCGCCCTGGCGCCCATGCCCCGCTTTTTATTAAAACTCTGCCTGGAACGGAATGTCCTATTGCCCTCCGCCAGCGCCAAAAAAGGAACTCATGCCAAGAAGATTGACGCTGAAAGTTCGTTGTCCGGTGTCAATCAAGGACAGCGCGACGTTTCGATTTTTCAATACGCTTGCAGCCTGCGTTCCCGGAAGATTGAATACGCCGAAGCCAGACAACTGGTGTTAACCATGGCCGCTAATTGCGCTCCGCCATTCCCGGAGAGCCAGGCGTTAATCAAGCTGGAACAAGCCTGGAAGTTTGAGCCGGGCAATGTGGAAGATCCGGCCACGCAGCTTGATAAAGCCATCGCCTTTCTAGAGGCCGTAAAGACCTTGGAAGGGGTTTATTCTCCGGAAGGGATGAATCACCTTGCCCTGCTCCGGACCAACGAACCAAGCCGGTATCCGCTCATCAAGCAAGCCTTAAAGAAGAAGTTCGGGAATGAACTGAACCTGAATGAGCTTGAAAAAGCGGTCAGCAAACAAATCGCCGAGAACAACAAACTGCGGATTGTGGAATCCGGGGAGCCTCCCCCGTTGCTGGAACAGGTTTTAAAAAATCTGCCTTTGAAAGAATTGCGGAAACCCCATTCCTGGAATATCACCGAGAATGGGATCTGGCAGGAAACGAAGTATGGTCCGGTCTGCGCCTGTCCGGTCCCGGTGATCATCACCGCCAGGCTCCATAATTTCGAACGGGCGGATTACAAGACCGAGATTCAATTTTACCGGGATCGGGAATGGAAGAAGATTGTCGCCAATAATGCGACGATTTATGATAGCCGGGCGATTATCATGCTGGCCAACAAGGATCTGCCGGTGAGTTCGAATAGCTCCAAACATCTGGTGCGCTATCTGGAAGAGTTTCAGCGGGAAAACCTGGAGGTCATTCCGGTGATTAAATCAACCTCCCATTTGGGCTGGGTGGATAGAAACTTCATCCCCGGCGTGGCCGGTGATATCCAGGTGGATAGTGACGACAATTTCACCTGCGCCGGTTATCATCCATCCGGAGATTTAAGCAAGTGGCTGAAGTTGGCGGCGCGGCTGCGCCAATATCCGTTAGCCCGGTTTATTCTTTCCGCCAGTTTCGCCGCGCCGTTGTTAAAACTGTTAAGCCAGCGGGTTTATATCATTCACACCTGGGGGCCGACCCGTTCCGGGAAGTCGGCCGTTCTCAAATTCGCCCTTTCGGTCTGGGGTGATCCCGATGTCACTCTGGCCAATTTCAACGCCACGAAAACCGGCCTGGAGCGGCTGATCGCCTTTTACTGCGATCTGCCTTTGGGCTTGGATGAACGGCAGGTTGTCGGGGATAAGCAAGGTTTTATCGATTCGCTGATCTATCTTTTGGGGTTGGGTAAAGGGAAAACGCGGGGCGCGAAGTCGGGCGGTTTGCAGGATTTCAATTACTGGCGCTCCATCGTGCTGACCAATGGCGAAATGCCGCTCTCCGATTCTTCCTCCTCCGCCGGTATCCGGACCAGAGCGCTGGAGATTTACGGCAAGCCGATTGAAGATGAAGAATTGGCGGTGGAGGTTCACCAGATGATTCGGGACCATTACGGCATCCCCGGCCCGATCTTCGTGAAAAAAGTGATGGAGGTCCGGGAAAAGGAACCGGAATTATTTTCGGTGAGCTATGACACCATCTTTAAATATTTCACCAAGAAATGGCCGGATCGGATTTCTAGCTACATTTCCGCCGTCTCCATCGTCATTTTGGCGGATATCCTTTCGAGCGAATGGATTTTTGGGGTCGGTGAGGAGTTGGCCACGGAGCAGGCGTTTCAATTGGGTGATGAGATTTTAAAATCCCTGGAGTCGATGAAGGAGATTGATGACGCCACCCGGTCCTATCAGTTCTTTATGTCCTGGTTCGCTTCCAATTATGAACATTTCGCGGATTATGATTACGCCGTCGAGCGGTTTGGGTTTCAACAGGCTGGAGCGATCTTCGTGTATCCGCATATCTTTGAAAAGTTCATGGCCGAGGCCGGGTTCAATCCCCAGCGGGTTTTAAAGGACTGGGCGGAGCAGGGATGGATCGAGACCGAGACCTGGGGTAAGGAGCGGAAAAAACGGCTGAAGGTCAAACGAAAAGACCCGAAGACCAACGTTTATATTTATTTCGTGGTGGTCAACCGGGTGGATATCCCGGATGGCAAAAATGATAAGGAGGGAGAATGATGAATATCAAGGATTCCATTGAAAGACAAATTGCCAAGGAGACCGGCAAACAGCCGGAGACTGTGACGATTGATGATTTCCGGAGCGAACAAACCAAAACTTATGTCCGGCACTTCGATCCCAGGTGGGACGATATCGCCGATGATTCCCGCTATTGGGAGCCGGTGTTGCGGGCGGCGCATAAAAAAGATCCGGAGTTGGCCGCCGGGTTGTTGTTTATCCGGGCCATCGGAGCGCAGATTAAATATGAGCAGTTCAAAGTGAAAAATGAAGCCACCGGCCGGCTTGAACTGAAACGGATTTTAGTGATTCGTCCGGTGATTGATGAAAGGGGTCTGGTGGGTTGGGAGAGCAAGGAGCAATATGAGGCATTCCGGGATAAACATTTAAAGCCGTATAGTTCAATCATCCGGCAGATGCTGGACATCTTGGGGAATCCGGAGCAGTTTCAGAAAGTGCAGGAGTTGCAAAATGGCTAAGGTGAAGCAGATCACGGTGGCCGGGCCGGATGGGGAACCAGTTCGGATCGAGCTGGTGGAAAAACCTAAGTCCAAAAAGAAACTGCATCGCCCGAAAGAATCAAGCGTTGTTACAAGTATTCTGGAATATCTTAATGGTTTGCCGGGGGTGAAGGCCAAAAAACGGCATCAGAATAGATACCAGCGGAACCAGCCGGATATTGACATGTGCGCCAGGATTCTGGTTCCGGGGTATATGACAGATAAGCAGGTTTTGGTTGGCGGATGTAAGGCTGGTAGTTTTGATTGTGAGATTGCCATTGCCTATAAATTTGAGGTGAAAAAACCGGGGGAAGAATCTACTCCGGCCCAGGTTGTGGCGCAGGAGGAATGGAAAGCTGTTGGGGTAAGGGTTTATGTGGTTTATTCGAAAGAGGATGTGAGAAAAATAATGGTTAAAGATGGGTTTGACTTGAAAAAATATGGGCAATAAGGTAGTATTCTTTTGTAAATTGGTATTTTATCATAAGATTTTTCCAAGAAATGACGATATTATTGGTGAGTTTGTTGCATTATTAGAAAATCCATTTAATTACTAATATGACATTATAGCTTTTTATAGAAAGGGTGTTTATTTTGGCATCAGTATCATTATCACCGCTTGACATAAAGCTTGATACAACAAATCCACGTTTTCTTAATGCTCAAATTGACGAAGATGGTGCAATCAAGTATCTGTTAAAATATAGTAAAATAATTGAACTTGCACAAAGTATTGTTGCAAATGGTGGATTATATGTTGGAGAGAGAATTGTCGCATTTCAAAACGATGATGGCACTTATAAAGTATTAGAAGGTAATCGTCGTACTTGTACCTGTAAATTACTTTTATCTCGAAATTTAATTCCATCTAGTCATCAAGGAATATTCCCGGTTTCCAATCAAGATGTTATAAATAATATCAGCTCTTTGGAAGTCGATGTAGTTACTTCAATCGAGGAAGCAGAACGTTTTATTGCTTCAAGACATATTGATAGTATTTTATTATGGAGTCCGATTGCAAAAATGAAGTTTTTTGCTGATCGTTTCAATGCTGGTCAAACTTTACAAAATATAGCCGAAGCGACACGAACCTCTATTAGTAAAATTAAGCGAGATATTAAAGATTATAATCTTCTTATGTATGCATTAAGTTTACCATGTTGGACAACAGAAGAAAAAGAAAACAAGCTTAATATTTTTGATCTTGAAATTGATAAATTTCTTAGAATATATCGAACTGCTGGGGCCTCAAGAGCTTTTGGTTTACATTATAATGATGTATTAACTCCAAGCTCTTCATTGGGGCAAACTGTTTTTGATTCAATAACTCAAAGGATAATGTATTGTGCCTACGTTACAGATAAACAAAATGAGAAAATAAGCACTCGTACTGATAATTGGGAAAAGGTTCCTGGTCTTAAAGCTATCATAGATGCTGCCAATAATGTAAATTCCCCTAATCCAAGCCCAACAAATACAAACACAACTCGAAATACTCAAGGTAGTTCTAATCCTAATGTAAGAACTACTGCAACAAGTAATCCCACTCCCCAACCGAATTCATCAACAAATAGTTCTCAATCTTCTCAAACAAATCAATCCTCAAGTGGCAGTTCTAACCCTAGACCTACAACCCCAACCCATTCGAGAAATAATTTGATAACGGCAACATGTATTTTAAATATCAATAATCCAAAACTACGTAATATTTACTCCGAACTTCAAACCCTGAATATCGATAAATTTACTAATTCCGTTGCTATTACTTTTCGAGTGTTTTTTGATTTAACAATAGAAATGTATGTTGATGATAATCATTTGACCATATCGCAACAAAGACCAAGCTTGACAGATAAATATAACGCAGTTTTAAGTGACTTGCAGCAGAAAAGTCTTCTTTTACAGAGAGATGCCAACGCTTTAAGGCAATTAACATCAAATAATCAACAAGCTCCAACTATTTTATCAATCGTAAATTTTCATGATTATGTTCATCGAACTAATTATCAGCCAACGCCCAGGGATCTTAATATTATTTGGGATAATGTACAAAAATTATTTCAAATTATTTATTCGTAATTTGGTTATAATGATACCTAATTCTAGTTTTTATTATATAAAGGTGATGAAAAATGCCAATACCATATGCAGATATAAGTCCTCTACGATATCCGGGAAGCAAAGCTTTTATGGTTGACTATATAGATGATTTGTTGAAGGAAAATTATTTAGAGGGTTGTACATTAATTGAGCCATATGCCGGAAGCGCTATTGTCTCAATAGAACTTCTAAAGAAAGGTACTATAGATCATGCTATTTTGGTTGAACGAGATCCATTAATATATTGTTTTTGGAAATCCGTTTTTAATTATACCTATGATTTTATTGAGCAAATTAATCAGCTTTCAATATCGATTGAAACATGGCAAGCCTTCCAAATATACCGGAATAATGATTTTTCTAATGAAAATCAACTTGATATTAAGCAAATATTGAATTATGGAATAGCCTGTTTGTTTTTTAATAGAACAAATTTCTCTGGAATTTTGAATGCTGGACCAATAGGCGGTAAAAATCAAACTTCAAATTATAAAATAGATTGTCGATTTAATAAGGAACGGATAATAAAGAAGATACATGATTTATCTTTATTGCAGGAAAATGTTACTGTAAAGCTTGAGGATGCATTATCTTTTTTAAAGAATAATGGTAAATTCATTAACCAAAAACACTGTTTTATATATGCTGATCCGCCCTATTTTAAGAAAGGAAAAGATTTATATAGGTATTGGTATAATATTCAAGATCATCAACGTTTGGCAAGGTATTTATTAAATTTGAGAACACCATGGTTAGTAAGTTATGATGACCATGACCAGATTAGAAATTTATATAAAAAAGCTCCCGGTCAATGGAGAATATATATAGATTACTCAGTATCTTCATCTTCCCGGCGAAAAGATTTGGAATTAATAATTTCGAATTTACCTGTTCCGCCTGAAAGTTATAAGTTGTCTTTAATAGAAATATCTTAGTAATCTTGTGAAAACCTAGTCAGTGGTTTCATTTTGATAGTAAAGTGATACCGCTTCCTATAAATTATTTAACACTTCTTCAATTGATTTTCCTTGGGATGCGACATTATTCTCCAAACATTTGGCAACATACCAGTTTGAATCATTACGTTTATCTTTGTACTCATTTTTACTCATTCTTTAATACACCAAAGATTATTTAAAGCTATCATCCTGCTCATCGATTACTTTCGCGGCATATTCCAAAGCAGCCTGCACATCTTCCGGGGTTAATTTCGGATAAGCATCAAGAATCTTGGCCATGGAATAACCTCCGGCCATCATGCCTAAAATATTCCGCACCATGATCCGAGTCCCGGCAATTACCGGTTTGCCGTTGCAGATTTGGGGATCGGCGGTAATACGGTCCATAAAATATCCTCCTAAGATTTATCTATTCATATTATACTCTATCATCCGACAACACGGAAAAAATATTGAGAGAAAGGTTGGGAGAAAACGGAGGCGATATGAAATATAAATCTTGGTTTTAATTTTTCTATTTAAGTGGACATTTTTGTCCACTAATTGACAAATTTTAAAAGTAGATGTATAATACTTTTTAGTTATTGAATTTAGTGGACATTTTTGTCCACTATTTTTAAAATATTAAAAGTGGTGTAGCTGCCATGAAGCATTATGAAGATTTACTTAAGCAAGAAGTTTTTACATTTGAGGATGCGAAAAAGCTAATCGGCAATGCCGAAGCCGCCAAAAAAACACTGCAGAGATATAAAAAAAGTGGTCTGATTAAGCATATTCAAAGGGAGCTTTATTATACAATTAATCTGGAAAACCGGAATGCCATCGCCAATCGGTATGTAATTGCCGGTAAAATAAATAAAGACGCCTATTTGGTATGTCATTCGGCCTTTGAGATCCATGGCTTGGCCAATCAAGTCAGTTTTGACGTATGGGTGGCCTCGGAAAAACGATTTAATACCTTTGAATTTGAAGGCGCCCGTTACCGGTATGCGGGTAAAGGCATTGACGCCGGGGTAATTCAGTATAAATTAAATCCGAAGATCAACGTTACCGACTTGGAACGTACCGTGATTGATTCATTGAAAAATATCGGATATGCGGGCGGGATTCATGAGCTTGATGAATGTTTGGCCATCTGTCCCCTGTTGGACAATCAAAAGCTACAAAGTTATTTGGAGCAATATCATCTTCAGTTTTTATATAAAAAAGCAGGTTATTTTTTCGAGCGTTACCAAACGCAAATGGGTATCGACCATGATTTACTGGAACTATGCGAACAAAAAAGTGGTCGGTCATTACGGTATTTGGGCGAGGAAGCGCAAAACGGCTCCGGTAAATTGATCAAGCGCTGGAACCTGATTGTTACGGACGATTTGGAGAACCGTGGAAAAGAAGAGAGTGATCCGATTGTTTAATGCAGACAAACAAGTTTATCTTTCGTTGTCGGAAAAAACAGGCTTTCATAAAGATGTTATTGAAAAAGTCCATCGCTTGGTAACGATTCTGGAATTCATCAATACCAATGCCTTTCTGCGCGACCGGCTGGTATTAAAAGGTGGTACGGCTTTAAATCTAACTATTTTTAACTTGCCGCGCCTGTCGATTGATATTGACCTTGATTTCCACTCGGATGCAACCAGGGAAATTGTCCTTCAGGAGAGAGAAGAAGTCCGGAGATTGTTATTTAGTTATCTGGAAAGAGAAGGCTACCGGATTTTACCCAAATCAAAAAACTATTTTGCGCTTGAATCCATTGTCGCCGGATTCGCCAACAATGCCGGGAATCATGATAATATTAAGATTGAGATCAATTATCTGTTAAGACGCCATCTATTTCCCATAGTGAAACGGCGTATCAATACGGAGGTCTTTGGGGAAATAGGAGAAGTGGCTACCCTTGACGGGATTGAACTATTGGCCGCGAAGACAGCCGCTTTATATAACCGGCTTGCGGCCAGGGATTTTTACGATCTTTATAATGTCAGCCATTATGGAATATTATCGAATGAACAATATGGTATTTATTGCCGTTGTGTGGTATTCTACCGGACATTGACCAGTGATACCGGGAGATTGGATTTTTCTCCCAAAATCGTGGATAAACTTCAAGAGAGAACCGTTGCTCAAGATTTGTATCCGATGCTGGTAAAGCGGGTGGATTTAGATTTAGAGAACGCTAAACTTCAGGTGAAATCATTTTTGGCCGAGAGTATTGTAATAACACCGTCATTACAACAATATATCGATTCGTTTTATACTCAAAGTTATCAACCGGAACTTTTATTCTCAGGTGAAATGCTGGAACGGGTTAAAAAACATCCGATGGCCATTTGGAAAACTTCAAAAACCGGGCCAAAATAGAATGAGAAATTCCTCATCGAATATAAAGACAATAGGAAATCCGTTGTTTGTTAATCAGTTTTTTCTTGCGAAGCTTTAATAAACTCCTCTAAATCCGATTTATGAACTCTCCAAAGATCTCCCAGTTTTATCGCTTTTAATTTCCCTTGCCTTATCCAAGCCGATACTGTACGCGGCTTTATATTAAATTTTTCCGCAATTTCTTGCGGGCTGAAATATTCTTTTTCCGTCATGAAATTAACCTCCCAACCTAATCATTGTAACACATCCCAAAATTCCTTTCTAGTAGCTTATAACCTACATAGCCCACATAACCAAAAATGATTGACTAATTCTTTGTTTTATGATAACCTATAAATACAATATTAACCACATAGCCTTAAATGAATATGAAAGGTTGGTTATCATAATGCCCATTTCTGATATCAACATTTACACCCTGAAACAAGTCCGCGCCAAGCGCCGCCGCTATGACCTCGAAGGCTGCCGGATAACTTGCCCTTTAGCCTGCTATACAACCCTCCAATTCATCCTCGACCTCAAATCCGAACCGGTGGAAAAATTCGGAATTATCGCCCTGAATACTAAAAGGGATATTAACGGAGTCCATATTATCTGTATCGGTTCCCTCAATCATACCATTATACAACCCAGGGAAGTTTTCATGGCGGCGATGATGAATAACGCCAGCGCGATTATCGCGTTCCACAACCATCCGTCCGGAGATCCGTCTCCCAGTCAGGACGATCTTATGCTTACCCAAAGATTGAAAGAAGCCGGAAACATAATCGGTATACCATTAATCGACCATATGATCACCGGGAATGAGAAATATATCAGTCTAAAAGAAATCGGTAAATTTTAGGTTTAACTTTAGGAGGTCTTATCATGCTCAATACTGACAGTCAAGGTATTCAAAAATTCATTCTCGACCGGTTGGTCACAATTCATGATGAAATCCTGATCCATGACCCGGAATTCCGGGAACTTGGAGAGAAACCGGGCGAGATTTTGAAGCGGCTCTGCGCCAAGCTCCCCCCGGAAGATAGCCAATTGCTGGATGAATATGACTGTGGCCGGATGAGCCAGATGAATCGCCAGGATGAAGTTATTTATAGCCGGGCGCTGATGGACGGCATGATCTTCGGATACTGGGTCGCCCGGGTGAGCCTGGGTTTGGAAAAGATAATCGTCTAAAAGGAGGTTCTTCCCTATGGCCGACTTTGAATTTGAGATTACTGAATCCGATGAGATAGTTGATTTGGAGGAGTATTTGAATTATTTGATTATTGAACGTTGTAATGAGATTTACTATAAAATTATCAGCCATGATGAGGAATATCAAAATCTGCAAATGGAGATCAAGAAATGCTTTGAGGAATTATTGCAGATATTTCCGGAGCCAGTACAGAGGGAGATTGTGAGTGAAAGATTATCGGATGTAATTGGTGCGTTGGAGATGTTGCTGCCCAGGCTG
This sequence comes from Bacillota bacterium, assembly GCA_023436305.1. Taxonomy (GTDB): domain Bacteria; phylum Bacillota; class UBA4882; order UBA8346; family UBA8346; genus JAEZJQ01. The sequence goes on along the minus strand of JAEZJQ010000142.1, from coordinate 31,640 downwards.
ACATATAGACAGGTATTGAAGGATGGTGCGAGAATCAAAGGGTGGATTGGGGTAAAGTAGTATAGATTCATTATTATTTTATATATTCTCTTTCTATTGCCTTCTATACAGAAGGTTTTTTGTTTTTTCCAACGAAATGGTATTATTAAATTGTTTAGAAGAGATTTGATATGGATAAATTGAATTTTATAGCTTCATATAGTGCAAGGGAAAGTGATTAATAATACTGGGGGTACAATTATATGGCAAATGTAAAAATATTTGTTGGAGTTGAACAATAGAAACACTAATTAAAGTCACTCTTCCATATTCCGTAAATGCCCTACAAGAGATCGAACAGCGATTAACTAAGCGGGGCTGTATTGTACATCATGATATGCTTTTTCCATGTTATTCGGTATTGGCTTATTATCAGGATATGGAATTATCTAATTATGATTACAATGCATTATTTGATTCAAATGTCTTGTCATCGGTTCTTGATCTTGCCAGAGGCAATAATGCTAATGATATAATGCGCGATACCGCCGCACTCATGGCATTTTTAATGTCTTTTGATTGCCTCATTGAGCCGGGGATATCGGCTCAAGAGTATTCAATAATTAATGGTGAAGAAAAGACTAAGGCAAATATCAAACTATTTAGACAAGCTGATAATATTCACCCGGCAATATATGCAGATATTGCATGTGGATTACGAAATTCTATATCAACCGATGTGTTGCCTAGCTTAACTAATAAAGAAAGGAAGAACTTTCAGCCTTTTATCCCTCCATGTTATGGGCAATACTATACAGCATTGCTAAAGCTCGGCATTATTCTTTATTCCAAAGGAAATCCTCTCGATAAGCTTAAGTCCTTCATGGAATGGCAACGGAATGAATATTTCTTTGGGGCTGCTACAACTATTTTTGCAGTTCTATCATTGGGACCGAATCCTGTAAAAGATCCGCTTAAACAGATTAACAAACGTTATAGAGATGATCCTCTAAAGGGTATACGTAATGCCGCATGGGACTTGAGCATCGTAAAGTATTGGGGGGAACGAGTTTTCATAGACCATAGCAAGAATAAGCATTGGTTGTTTTGTTCATTTGATTCAATTCTTCAAGAAATTGCAAGATACCTCATAGTATCGTTATCCGTTCCGCTTGAATCTCAATTAAAGCAATTAGTAGAGAGGCATTGGCCGAATAATAAAGTCGATCAAGTGTTATCCATCCTTTCAATTTCTGACTCAATGAATGATGATCCCGATAGAAATGCAAGGGTATTAAGTACAAAACAAGAGATCGTAAATCTTATTCCGGCATTAGAGGCAGAGTTCATATATATAAAAAGCCACCTATAAGATTAATGGCAATAAATAATTTAAATCGGTTAAGGAAGCCTGAAACGCCTTTATTTAAAATCCGGAGTATTATAATTGGGTAGAAAATCAATCAATATAACAATGTCATAAACATTGGGTCATTTGACGGAAGTAATTTAATACCCCGGTTATTCAGAACTTCTTATAGAATGGAGAATAATCATGTCACTCGACCACTTTGTATCTCAGGTTCATCTTAAAAACTTCAACTCACCTGAGCTTGGAGGAGAAATGCTGTATGCCACTCGTAAGAGTGACTTGAAATCATTCAATACCAATTCGAAATCAGTATGCAGAATTGAAAATGGCAGTACAAATTCTTACCTGCAGGATGAACGGGTAATTGAGGAATTTCTTAAAGGAATCGAGCCAAAATATAACGAAGCACTTAAAAAATTAAAAGATGGCAATATTGATAGAGAATGTATTTATACAATCGCCGGATTCGTCGCATATATTCTAACTTGCTCACCGGCAGGTATGCGTATTCAATCAGTACCATTAAAAAATGCTGTCGAAGAGACCTCTCGAATTCTTGAATCCAAAGGTTTAATTCTCGCTCCACCGCCTGAACTTGGTGGTGAGAACCTAACTGATCTCTTAAACAGCGGAAAGTTGAAGGTAGAAATCGATCCTAAATATCCACAGGCCATTGGGATTGTCTCTATCCTTGATTTCATAATTATGTTTGGAAACTTCTCATGGGACATTCTCATTAATTCCATCGATGATAGCCCCTTTTTTACAAGTGACTTTCCAGTCGCAATTGAAAAGACTGATGACCTTCATATTATCAATAGAGTTATTCCACTTTCTCCGGATCTCGCGATCAGAATTCACCCCAATCCTTCATTCGACAAAGCTCATTCCGATTTTTCTTTTTCAAATTTTCACTATGGTATTAAAAAGCTAAGCCGTTCAGAGGTAATTAATATCAATAAACTCATTGTCCGTTGCGCTGAAGAATATGTGTTTTTTCGTAACAACTATGAGTGGATTCCGAAATTTGTGAAAAAGAATGCGGCATTCCGGATTGAAACAAAATCTCAGAAAATTCATAGTCAAAGTGGAACCTTTCTCTGGCACACATTGGAAATCACCGAGGTTCATAGTAACTAAAGAAAGTGAAGACAAAAATTCAAAAACGATTTTCACATTTCTCTTACCCTGTGGTCGATTTTTGCGATCACAGAATCTTCGAGATGGTTAATTTGAAGGAGTTTCATGATTATCCGCTTAAAAGGAAGGAAATGTTGGTTAAATGGATTTTTTTAATAACGAAGTTTTCAATCAAAAAGCTAAATTGCTTGTTGATGCCGGAGTACCAATAGAGTTTATATATATACCATTGACCGGTGCTTTTTATTTTGAAAAACTGGGAGGAATAGAGACATCAAAATACTGGAATAATGCTCAGTTAAATCATTGGGATGAACTAATGATTATTCTATCAACTCATTTTTTTATAAGTAAAGTAATGGAAGATATTGATCCTATTCATGATTGGCGAGGAGAATTTGATGTTGCGTTCTTGTTTCAATTAAAGCATAATTCTCAAAGTATAGTATCTATTAATGCTCTATTAAATAATAATTGCTACTTCGATATTTTTAATATTTTACGTTCAATGCAAAGTAGATTACATTTATTGTTATTATGTTCATTAAATCCTCGCTTATTTGACTTATGGTTAAAGGAACCTAATAATAGCATTTTTAGAGAAGGCAGAATACGGGCAGAGTTAGATAAACACAATATTAACACTCTTGAACATTTATATAAGTTTGGAAGCGAGATTGTACATGGTCATTATCTTGGTTTACATGACACAGGTTTTATGGTTAAAGGACTTTTCCCATATATATCTTCAGTTGAAGATCAAATAATAGTAATTACTAAATTTTTTGTTGGAATAGCTGCTTTTACAGCATTATATATGCTAAAACTTGATAAAGATCTAAAGAATTTACCGAAAGAAATTGTTGAAATTGATAACTTTCTAGAATATATTTTAAAAAATATTTTGGTTTATAATAGAATAGATCATATATTTGCCTCCGTTTGTCAAGAACGTCATTGTAAAAAGATAAGTGATAATAAGTATCTTATAAGTGAAGGCTTTGATTTCATTAGATATTTTGAGATATTACAGAGCTTTTATGGATTTAAAGAGACAAGTAAAAAGTTATCACCGCAATATAACATATAATCGATAACACTATAAAATATATTTTGAAAGGGATTCATTCATTTGGCCAATAGAAAAGCTATTCCATCTAAAACAAAAAAGCTTATATTTCAAGAGGCACATAGCCAATGCCCATTTTGCGGCGAGTCTGATGTAGATGTCCTCGAAATACATCATATTGTTAAAGATGGCGGCGACAATCAAGAAAATCTTATACTTGTTTGTTCGAATTGCCATTCCAAAATTACATGCGGTTCAATTACGGAATCGAAAGTCCGTGCAATGAAATTGAGATTGGTAAACCAAACTTCATCTACACATAGTAAAACAGCTAATGTAATTACAATAACAGGTGGACAAAATTCAGGAGTTATCGCCAATGTTGTTAACATACGGACGAAAAGTAAAAGTTCTCCGAAATTAGCATATCCCCTTGGGTCAATTGGCGCTAATTTGCTTTATCGAAATTATATCAAGTATCTTATCGATAGATATAATGATTTTAAGAAAGCTGATAAGTCTAATCAGCAGTTTAGCTATGCTGTCATTTATAGATCGATTCAGAATCAATTCAAAGCAAAGTGGGATTTCCTTCCGATGGAACGTTTTTGGGATTTAGTTGAGTTTATGCAAAATCGAATTGATAAGACCATTCTTGGTAAAGTACAAAAGAGTCGTGGCCATATGAATTATGAATCATTTGAGGAATATAAATCAAAGATGGAAATTTAACATACAAAACAAACCAATCTGGATTAATATGGACAATAATTCCGAACTCAATAAAATGGCGCAATGTGGCCGCATATTGTAACGCTCATATAATTGGAGAGAAGAGAAAGTATTTACAGCATTAATGCTGTTGCTTCGTTTTGCAAGGTTTGCTGAGGAGCGTTGGGAGCTATTATAAAGCTAAAAAATTAGGTGAATATATAATATCTACTTTCGGAGAAGATATGAATTACGAGAATAACTTTTTATGGAAGAATAGAGTGAAATATTATTCGGGAGAAATAAATTCAACTAGATTATGGAGATATATGCCTTTTGAACAATTCATGTACATACTTGAGCAGAAAAAATTATGGTTTACCAGATTAAGTGAATTTAAAGATGAATATGAGGGGACTTTTAAATTAGAACATTTCTATAAATATTATGTGGTTAAAAAAGTTGATAATAATGATTTACCTTTTATGACTAATGATTATGATGAGGCGAAACATATACTTTTACCTGAAGAAATAAGACAAAATGTTTTTAAATCAATACGCCATTCCCTAGATAATTCATTTGCAAATTGTTGGACTATGAAAGATACTGATTCGGATGTAATGTGGTATGCCTTCGGTAAGGGTAACAATTCTATCGCTATCATTACATCATATTCAAGTCTAATTGATACTTTCGCAAAGTGCCAAGAACTTTGGAATTTTGAGATTAGACCTATTGAATATATCGATTATAAAGATTTTCTAATTAATGATAATGATGGATACATACCATTATTCAGGAAAAGAAAGAGATATATTGATGAAAATGAATTACGTATTATTGTATCGCGATTTGATGACAAATGTATGAAACATAATGAATTCGTTGATGAAGAATTAAATCAAAAACTTCCGGGTCTTTATATATCAATTGATATTCACAATCTTATTGAGAGAGTAGCTATAAATCCTGATGCTGATTCATGGTTTAAAGATTTAGTAGAATGCATTTGTAAAAAGAATAAATTATTATGCTGTTCCGGTGATAATATCGGTTAATTCTAAAGTTTTTAGCAATATTGAGCAGAAATTATTTAACTTATTACGAAATAAAGAAGTAGAATTCAAATCAATAAATTTACTATAGTTAGGAGATATGCTATGAAAATTAGTAAGGATCTTCGAGACAAAATAATTCTTGCTATAATAGGTGCCATCTTTGGCGTTATAAGTTTTTTTGGAACAAGCTATTTTAATGAAAAGTATCGTCAGAAGCAGTATGTGGGGGAACTGTATAAGCAGCTTTATGATAAAGGCGCTATTGAGCTAGAAAAAATTAATACAGCGAGTTCAGAGATACAGTCTCTATTCGGAAAAGATTATGCATTGACAACTTATGAATTTGATCCGAGCTATACCAAGTTTCAAGAATCTGTTGAATCGTATTGGAAGTATATTAGAGAACTAGAACGCTATGGAAATTCAAGACAGGTACAAGCCGCCAAGGATTTAGGAGAATGGGTAAATAGCCTGTATGCTGATTATGGCATTCATTATAAAAATATTGAGGGAGTTCAAAAAAGAGTCCATGAATTATTACTAATCCAAGATTCGAAGAGTGACATATTCAAGGTTGTTAACAATGCTTTAAACAATGATATTGAAATGTTAGTTCAAAACGAAAATTACATTTATTATGAGATTGGAAGGTACAAAGTACCAATAATCAACGGTCTAGAGCAGAATTTCAATTATCAATTTCGATCTGCAATTGGTTTATCTGTAACTAAAGATATAGCCGAAGCAATTAATAATCTTCCGGAACTTTTAAAAAGAAAATCTGACTCAGAGTATAAAGAGAAAAAATTCCATTTTATTTTTGCTGAACAGCGAGCCATTTTTGCCCCAACATGCAAAATTTCAGGTGGCGTCAGTTTGACTGAGAAAAATGAAGTATTAAAGGAACAAGTGAAATTGAAGTTCATTTATATGGTAACAAAAAATGATAAGGACCTTCAAATAATACTCAAGAAGAGAAAATCATAGAAATAATCTGCCATTTGGCTGATTAACGGGTGAAAGTATGATATTTTTAAATTTTGGTTTTTCCTATTTTTCTTTCTTCCTCCATCTTGATCTATATCGGAGCCGTGGCCGCAGCATGAGCGATATTGTGTTTATGTTAGCGCCGCAGAAGATGGAATATTGGGATTAATTATAGGAGTAATAAAAGCATGGAAGAATTCGATTTGAATAAATATCGACTTGAAAATCCTATGGATTATTTAAAGGCAATAGAGTTTATTAAAGAAGATCCGCATAATGACATCATAACGCAAACAATTTATAAAATTACTCGCTTACATATTCCGGATACGGTATACAAGTATTATTTTCTTTCTAATAATAGCCAAGAGAATGATATTAGATTTCAAACTTTATTAAAAAAGAAAGTATATATGGCTCATCCAAAGTCATTTAATGATCCGTTTGATAACAATGCATTTTATTATAGAAAAGAAAAGTTAATGGAATATCCTTTTCTACGGCGTTTTAATGGAAGTATCATTGATGATTTTTCAGATTTTATTCGATTATCTTCTTTTACATATATCGGAATTAATTGTATGCCTATGTGGGCTCATTATTCAAATAATCATCAAGGTTTTTGTGTATCATATAATACTAAGCTTAAGGAAAATCCTCTTTTATCATGTACTTTGTTTCCAGTGCAATATGTTGAAGATCGAATTGATATCACAGCTATTCTCGAATCAGTTATCGATGAAATAGAGATTTTGAAGAAGAAAGCAAAAAAAACGGGAGAAAAAATAATCTTTTGTAATAATTTAATTATTATTTGGATCTCGTTTTATTATGCATGCTTAAAACATTCCAGTTGGAGTTATGAAAAGGAATTAAGATGTATAACAGCGTCAAATTCTGCGGGGATGCCATATCTTGATGCGACACCTTCAGCAATCTATCTGGGAGCAAAATGTTCGGAGATTAATAAAAAATGTTTATCCGATGTTGCATATCACTTAAATATTCCAATCTACATTATGGCAATTGATGAATATGCTGCCAAGTATGAATTATCTCCGAAAAAATATGGATGAAGCGAACAAATCCTCAAATTTATATATGAGTAAGTAAATTAAGATAGATATGAAGGTGATATTGTAATGGAATTATTCCTTCGAACGGATTTATTGGAAGAAGGGTTACGAAGTCTTGAAAATATAATTCCTCATTTGAAGAATTCGCTCGATGATTCATATGAATGGAAGTGGATTATTTTTGCCTTAGATAATGCTATACAGAACTTTATGGTTGAAGCAGTTGCCGATTCTGTTGGGTATAATATTCTTAGTGGTAAGATAAAGAAAAAATGGTGGGAAGCTTTTCAAAACGAAACGCAAAGGCCAAAAGAGGAGCTTGAGGGTTATTATACTCTATATTCCATGATACAACAAAGTAATCACATGAAAAAGTATGGTCATAGCAAGTGTTTTAGCCCTACTGCTTCACAGAATGAGAGTATTCATAAATTACATAGCTTACGAAATGAGTTTATGCATTTTATTCCAAGGGGTTGGAGTTTATATATTGGCAATTTGCCTGTTATAACTATGGATTGTATAAAAATGATTGAGTTTTTGGTTTTTGAATCCGGAAATATTTTTTGGCCGGATAAACAATATGAAAGTCGATTGAAGGATGCATTAACTAATATTAATGAAACTCTTGTAATGCTTAGAGAAGAATATGAAAAAGAAATTAAAGCAGATGAAGTTAAATGGCTTGAACCATGGTTTTCTGTTGATTGTAAATATGGTTTTGAAAATGAACTTTATAAAGAAATATCAGATGGTCATCCTCTATTTGGTGTTAAAGTAAAAGCCGTTGCCCAAAGAATAGACTGCGATGATATATTGTTTATGTTAGAAAATCATCCATCTTTATATGCGTTAGTACATTTAACATGGTCCGGGGAGCCTGAAAAAGATATTAAATGGCCAACAACCTATCTTTATAAAGCATGGGATGACTGGCAAAAAAGAATGGAAGACGATAATAAAGAGATGTTGGATTTGGAGCCGATACTATGAATTTTTAATTTTATTTTAGCGGCATATCAGGGTGTTTATATTGAAGATGGGCTGACAATTCACTTGGTAGCCGGTCTTTTTGAAAAGATATTTGGCTAGCTGGTTAAAATCAAATAAAGGAATGAAAAAGATGCAGTTTCCCATACGGACAAGCGAACATATAAAAGATTCGAATGGCTGGAGAGCCTTATTGAATAAAACACCACAAGAATGGATAATTCGCGATGTTACAGAACGTGATTATGGTATTGATTCATATATTGAAATTATACCGCCAAGTGGTGCAGTAACTGGAGATCTTTGTTCAATCCAATTAAAATCAAGTGAAAAAGTAAAATGGGTTAATGATAAGGCTATTCTTTCCCGGGTTAAAAAATCTACAATCAATTATTGGATGAATTTGCCCGTACCAGTCTTTTTAGTTTTAGCTGATATAAATGAAAAGCGGGTTTATTATTGTCCCGTAAAATCATTTATCCGCCGGCACTATGCTAAATTTTTAAATGGTGGAACTAAATCTTTAAGTTTTAATTTTCGTAAGGAATTTCAATTTGGTAATGAGATTGGAGATTCGATTTTTAAAACGCTTTATTTTAGAGAGAAACATTTTTCTCAAGTAATAACTTATATGAGTGATTTTTTGATTCATTGCAAAGAATATTTAGAGTTTATCGTTTTTAATCAAGGCCGTGATTGTTTTTTATCCGTTGAACCAGAGTCTGAAGTAATGTTAATCCATATTTATCGTTGTTGTATGTTTCTTGCAGAATTTTTAAATATCGAATGGAAGGTTCAAGATTTATCAGAGGCTTATAAAAAAGATAGGGAGACATGGAAAAACTATTCGCCAAGTTATTCAATGCATGAAATGACATTTGATATACTTGCTAAAGAAATACAACCCATTTTTCTTGAAGTTGTCCGAAAGTCAAAAGATATAATCACAAAGGAAGAAAAGGATTATTGGGTTAAAACAAATTTGCCTTTGTTTTATATGTGTGAAGATTTAAATATTGAAAACTTGAAGAAAGGGCTATATATAAGTTGAATTGATGATTGATTATAAAGCTAATACTGGAAAGTGATTGGTGAAAATGAATCGAATAGATACTGATCCATCTTATTTTCAACTCATGAAGCTTTACGATAATTTTATTCGCTCTCAAGGTATTACTTTACAAGATCCTTCCGAGGATACCTTTTTAAAGGCCTTTAATGAAATACTTTTAAAGCATAAGCAGAGGGCTAATTTAATACATGGATTCCGGGTTCAAGCTCTTTTTGCTCATATGGCTGCAGCATTGGGAAAGTGTGTTTTTATAACGGAAGAAGATTCCGGTGAGTTTTTTTCAAAATATGAAGATCAAAAAAGACCCGATTTTCGGATAGTAACTGATGATGGAAACCAATTCCTCGTTGAAGTAAAAAATTTTCATGAAACAAATCTAGATAAACCATTCGTAATGAAGAAAAATTATTTGGATAACCTAATGAATTATTCGAAATATTTCCGATGTGAATTAAAAATAGCAATCTATTGGTCAAAGTGGAAGTTATGGTCATTAATTAGTCCATTAAATTTTGATATTAATGAAAGTATCTATAGTATTAATTTTTTTAAGGCTTTAAAGCAAAGTGAAATGCATCTATTAGGTGATTGCTGGATTGGTACAGTTCCACCTCTTTCAATAAGATTTGAAACTGAAACTTTGAGTAGATCATTATCAAATCATTATGAATTTAAAATAAAGAAAGTAAGTTTATTTGCCGCCGGTAATTGTATAGAGGATGAAGTAGAGAAAAATGTTGCATCATTTCTTATGTTTTTTGGAGATTGGCAGAATATCGATAAACCGGCTCAAGTTGAAGATGGAAAATTGGTTTCATTTGAATTACAATTATATCCAATTGAAGAAGTTAAAAATCAAGGATTTCAAATTATAGGTCAATTGAGTCAAATGATAAGTCGTCAATACGACTTATTGACTACTGAAAATGGAATTATTAAAACAATTAATCCTGTCCAATTTGATGGTATGGGAGTAGCGATTCCAAATGATTATAACGGACATGCCTTGAAGCTTTGGCGATTTTATATGCAAATATAATACGGTAAGTCCTTAGTCCATTAATGCTTAATATAAGAGTACTAATTACTTTTTTTGACGCATTTTTTCATTGTTTTAGGTGTCTTTTACATAATCCGGATGATGAAGGCATACTGGACACATATACCTAAAGTGTCCTTCTCCAGTGTAATCAAAATATTCAAGTTTTGATTTCTCCCAGATTTCGCCGCAGGAATCGCATATATATTCTAGCTCATCAGATTCAGTATTATTACAAAATACACATTTATATCCAGTTGTTGATTCTTCATTCGTGATAAGTGTAAAGTTTCCACAATTAGGACAAATATATTTTCTCCAATATGTTTCGATACCTCCGTTAGAGAGACATTCAGCATAGTTAATATCTTCCTGTTCTTTAACAATAGCCAATGCAACCGCTAGTTTATCTTTGTAATTCTTACAAAGATGTAAAATTGTATCTTTATAATGATCTTCTATATGCCATATGAGCTCTAATCCTTCATACTCTTCAGCATATTTTATTACAAAGCTTAGAATCTTACCTAAAAAAAGCTCAACCTCAGATGATAAAAATGAAAACTCATAATGTTCAATGTCATTTCTAAGGTTTTTAATCCATTCCAAATCTAATTTATTGTTTTTACTAATACCTTGTCCGTTAGAGTCAAGAATATCTAAAGCTTCCCAAAGTCCGATTGATTTCTTTTTTCCATTTTTGGTTGTAATAAATATTTTATCAGGTGCTATTTTGGATGCAAAGTATTTAAATAAAAGTTCTACAAAGTGGCAAAGATTCAAAACAGCAAATTTATAGCTTCTTAAGCCTTTAGATTGAGCATTTATATATAGTTCAAGGCTTTCATTCAAACTGTCTATTGCATTTTCAAATAATGACAGTCGATGTTCCATAGAATCCTCCTGAAAACCCTTGCCAATTTTTATTAAATCCATTTGCTTAGTCATGAAAGATACATTTAACTTATTTATATATCTAGAGAATACTTAAATTAAACGCTATAAGCTTTATATAATTTAATCTTTATTTGGTGCCTGCCCGAGGAATTGAACCTCAGATTGTCCCCTTCAACAATTGATCTGTATGATACAGATCAACTCTTGGAGGGGGCCGCTCTACCGTTGAGCTAACAGGCGCATTTCTTCTAAAAGTTTAACACATATTTTATCCGCAGTATTTTTCAAACCAAAATTCATGTGTAGAAAGCTGGTAAGTTTTGCCTTTAATCGACATTCACTATCTTTTTCGGCATTGAGAACCTGAAGTAGCTTATATTCTTTTTGTATGAGAAGAAAAAATTCTTCAGTTGTTGGACATGCCAGAGTACATATTGTACATGCAGCATGCTTTAAAACTCTAGAAAATAAAATAAAATCATCAAAACATAATGATTCGATTCTGTTTGGCGCTAATAGTTTACTATACTGGCTTTCCTTTATTAATTGTTGTATATTCTCCAATTGAGTAATATCGGTTTTTTTTTGCGGTTCAATTGCTGTATGCAGTAAATGATTTCGGACTCGGCGATAATAGTCAAGCACATCATATTCAAGTTGTCCAAAGTCTACTTTTCGAATATTAAATGCATCTAGTGTATATGATAAAAGATCTTCACCATCTTTTTTTTCTCGAATATTTCGTGGGTGTTCCCTGCGAAATTGGTCAAGGAACCACTCGGCAAATTGATATACAGAAAGAATTTGAAGGCTTGACCACCGAACTGAAACTCGTTTTAAATCAATTGGGTTAACCCGCACTTTGTACTCTTCAGCAAGCATATACATTCGAGGATTTCCGCCAAATGTGTATTCATGTTCAAGATGTCTGACTGCAACTTCGATCCATTCAACTGAAGCATCAGAAAAACCCAATAAATTATATAAGTCCCGGAGGCAACGAGGTCTATATTCAGGCCATTCTGTTTTATTGCATATGGCATCTACCAATTTATTACCTCCGAATACATATGTATTATTACAATTACATATATAATTCTTCCAAGGATTTCTTTTCCCTCCTTATTAGTAATCCGGCCAACTTTGATACATATTCTTTACTGGGAGGTAAGAATGAATTTATTTAAAATAATTTTGCTTGGGTTGATTACTAATTAAATCGGCTCCTGCACAAAATCCCATTGCCCTACCGCCAAAGTTCTTGCTGAGGCCGCCGTGATTTGAATCTTCGCCCCCATCAAAGTATTCGCCCCGGTGGTTCCCGCCGGTATTTGCGCCGTGGTCGTAAAAGTCCCATACAAAAAATTATTAACATAAAACTCAATCTTACTCCCCGCGTAAAGACGGGCCTCCAACACAGTCTGGGCGCTGTTCGCCATCGTAACCCCCAAACTCACCGTCTGTTCCGACTGTCCCGCCTTGTAACTCACCCCGTAAACCGCCCCGTTAATAATCTTAAAACCAAAGAAATCATTACTCGATAATTGTCCGCAGATCACATAAACCGTATTGGTGGTATTATTGGGCAGCATAACCGCCACCCGGAAATGCCGGTTCCGGTCAAAAGTATTGGCCGCCAGCGGCAGGGCGATAATCCGCTGCGTCTCCACCGAATCGTTAATCGCCGCGCTGGTGGTCAATTTGAAATAGCCGTTGGCTGCGTCATAAGTCGCGGTCCCCGTCCCGACTACCGTCTTTTGGAAACAGGTGTCAATATCCGGGATCAGGCTGTAGCGGATGCCAGTATATCCGAAATCCCAAAGTTTCGGATTGATCCCGGCCACCGATTCAGCTTCCTTAGCTCTGGTAGCATAGGGCAGAATGGATGAGCCGATGGAGGTGATTGCCGGATGAAGATAACCGGCCCGGTTGCCAAAAGCGATCCGGCCGGATGAATTCTCAAAATTGGAAATGTCCGCTGTCAAGAAATAGGTATCGTTCGGATTGTTGTTCTTTATCACCTGGAGTGAGAAGGTCCGGCCTTCTTTCTTAAAGTTCACCGACAGCAGATCGCCGAAGACCAGTTTCATGGCCCTGGTGTTAGTCAGAGTATTGGCGCCGTTAATCGTGTATCCCAGAACCAAACTGGTTCCGTCCTGAGTGAAGAACACCCGGTTGGTAGAATCGATCTCCCAGCCGATATGATTCAGCCGGGTAGATATAGCCATTAAATTGATGCCCAGTTCGAAGTTTTTAAAGCTCTGATTCGACCGTAAGGTCGCCGCCCGGGAGCCTAAATTATCACTTAAATAGTCGTTCGGCATCAAGTCCCGGAATACCAGGCCGTTATATTCCTTGCCGCAAAAATAAATTCCCTGATAATACCCGGAAGAATGGTTATCCAGGAAATCCGCCACATGGACTCCATTCACCAGCCGCTGAAAGACATTGGGGTAATTGCCGGTCGGATCTTTCCGGGTCATGAAAACGGAACCGCCGTAAATATTCACGGTCCCTGCCTGTCCGCTAGGGCCGGTGATGAAGCCAATCCATTTCACCGCGTTCCAGTTCGGTGTTCCGTGCGCCACAAAATCGCTTTTCTGAATTTTCACCAAGTACATCAAATCAGGATCCGCCCAATGCTCCTCATCTAGAATTCCCTCATAATAATTGGTGGTTCCGGGATAGGTGTCGCAATAGAAATTCAGCCGCATGGAGCCGCTTCGGTTATTGAAGCTATCCATATCCATGTAAGTCTGAATCTGAATGAAGTCCTCATTAGAACAGGCGCTGCCGTCATCGAATTTCGACAGGTCCAGGTTCCGGACATAAGCCAGCCCCGAACTGGCCGCGTTAGTCTGCCGCCGTAAACAGGCACCGTTATGCCATTTTTCATGATATTCCACCGCCAAAAGAGTCGCTGTTCCAAAAGTCTGCCAGAAAGGGTCAATCACATTGGCCAAAATGATCTGATTATGCTGGCTATAAAGGGGTATATACGTCAGAAAGTTGGTCAAAGAATCGTGGGTATGGTTCAAGGCCGCATAGGTAAGATCATGATTGTGAGTATTAATCAGTGTCAGCAAATCATTAATGTCCTGAGCCTCCGCGAAATCTCCGATGGTTTTATAAGTAAAATAAAGCGCCCCGACCTGATAAGTCGCGTTGGTAATCCGGTAGGATAAATAAACCGCTTTTCCCGCCTCAGTGGACAGGGAAAGATCTTGATTCTCCAGGATATAGTCGGTATTCAGAATTAAAGCGGTTCCGCCGCCTCCGGGCGCTGTGTTAATAGTCAAATCCACCCCGCCAAAGAAAGTATCATGGTCCAACACATTGGAGCCGGACCCCACATTGGAATGAAACTCATCCGTAACCGGCGTCCCGGCCAGGTTTTTCGAAAATTTGGCGTTCATTTCAAAGTTTCGCTCCTTTCAAGGACGATTTTTCGGTTTTAATCCAAGTTTCTGCGCCCATTCTCCGAGATAGACTCCAAGAACCGCCGCGATAATCAGTTCAACAACCCGCCAACACCGCTGTCCGATGGTGGATTTTACCCTGGCGGCCCCGGTTTTCTCGTTCTGGGCCGTCTCCACCAAAATCAAGCGCTGGTTCAGCCCGGCGATGGAACCGTTAATTCGGTTCACATGGTTCAAAATCTCCTGGTTTTGTCCGATTAAAATCCCCAGTTGCCTGCTCTGCGCGTTCTGCTCCTGCAAAATGGATTGAATCAGTTCCAAAGTCTCCTTTTCCATCCTTAAAACCTCTTTTCTTTCGGATAACTCACCATAAAACCCCGGCCCAACTACCGTTATCACCATTTAATGAAGGCCGACGAACCGACCGGGCCGGAGCAATTCTGTTTGCTAAGTCCGCCCGGACAATTCGCGAAAAAGCCAAATCCGGGTCCATTCTCCGGGCCGACCGGCCAATCGAAGCAGAACGCATCCATTGACCGGCAAGTTCCTCCATGCCTGCTTAATAAGCCTAAAAACATTCCGGAACGCCGCCGAATATCTTAGCCGACCGGCCAAGAAGAGTAGATCTTTCCTTGGCCGGTGATCCGGACCATCCAGCAAGAGCCTAGAACCTCACGAAATGAAGATCACGAATTTGGGCCGACGAATAGACCGGACTTGAAGCAATTCTGTCTGTCAATTCCGTCCGGACAATTCGCGGAAAAAGCTATTCCGGGTATATTCACCGGGCCGACTGGCCAATCGAAGCAAACCACTTCCATTGGCCGGCGAATCCAGGCTGTTCGTTGAATTCTAAAACACTTCAGAATGCAGGCCGGAATCCTTGCCGACGAATAGTCCGCATTTGAAGATATTCCGTTTGCTAAATCAGTCCGGACAATTCGCGAAAAAGCCAAATCCGGGTCCATTCTCCGGGCCGACCGGCCAATCGAAGCAAACCACCCGGAATGCTTGCCGGAATTCAGGCCGACCGAATAGACCAGACTTTGATGAAATTCAGTTAGCCGTTCAAGTCCAGACTATTCGTCGCAAAAGCAAAATCCTGGTCCATTCTTCGGGCCGACTGGCCAATCGAAGAAAAACGCTTCCATTGACCGGCGAATCCAGTCCGTTTACCGAAGCCTAAAAACATTTCGGAACGCTGGCCGGAATCCCCAGCCAACCGGCCAAGCGGAGTAATTCTTTACTTGGCCGGCGATCCGGGTCTGCCACCGTGAGCCTAAACTCCACGGAATGAAGGCCATGAATCCGGGCCGACGAATAGACCGGGGCCGGAAGAGTTTCTGGTGCTGATTCCGCCCGGACAATTCGCGAAAATCAGAAAATCCATTCCGGGTCTATCCTCCGGTCAATCGAAGCAGACCGCTTCCATTGACCGTCGAGGCCGACGGACAGACCGGACCTGAAGCAATTCTGTCCGCCAATTCCGTCCGGACTGTTCGCGAAAAAACCAAATCCAGGTTCATTCTGCGGGCCGACCGGCCAATCGAAGCAGACCACTTCCATTGGCCAGCGCCGCAAGCTTTCCTCTGAAGCCTAAACCCTGTGAAAGTAATTTTGTAAGCCTTGCCCACTCGGCGCCGCCTATCCACCTCAAGGAAGCCGCCGCTGCCGGGGGCCGTCCTTGTCCCTGATGTCCTACCGGCAGCCAATCGTCGGGACAAGGCCGACTCCTCCTGATCCTCCGGTGGGAACCCATAAGGTGTTGCTCCTGATTCCTCCGCCGCCTATCTGAAAGCGGAACTGGAGGCCTATCATCCGGGCCGCCGACATAACGTTTTTTATACAACGCCGGTCGGGTTTTCTCAATGAGGTCTTCGGCCATCGTATAAAAAGCGTTATGTCGCCAGCGGGAGGGTAGTAGTCTGGGAGTCCGCTGGTCCGCTTGATTCAGGGGACCGGGCACCGGCATCCTGCCTGACCGCCGTCCGTGGCGGCCTGCCCGGTCCCGGATGTCGGCTTCGCAAGTCGGCTCCGCAGGCCAACCGGCTTCCACAGGTCAGGGAGAAAACACGGCCAGCCGCTGAAAAACTTTTGAGCAGTCCCTTCGAAGTCGCCTCCGCAAGCAAATCACCTACGGCGGCTGTCAAACGCAGACTTCCGCCCGTCGAATATATCAGGTCTGCTCTCTTGCCAGCCGCCTAGTGGTTCAGGGAGCCGACGGCTTCCACATGTCAAAGTAGCAATCACGGCCAGCCGCGAATTTGCAAGCCCGTTCTGATTGTTCCCCCGCCCCGCCCGAAGCTGTTCTGATTGAGTCTCACCCGTGCAGCCCCCAGGGGCTTCCCATTTACGACATTCCCGCCAAGTCGAGTACCAGCCTTCCGTCATTGGTCGCCCGTACCTGGTTTAGTTCACCTTGCGACCAGTCCAGGGTATCGTCATCTGTCCGGATAGTTGCTGCGGGGGGAATCAAAACTCTCCCGCTGTCGAACAACGACCGGTCAAGCATCTCCAATCTATCGGTGCCACTGACAAAAGTCCTGATTTTCTCCTCCGGGGAAATCCATTCACCCGACCAAAAAATGCCTAACGAAATCCACTCGATATTTCCTCCGCCAAGGTCTATTCCAATGAAGGGTTCCAGTTTCCGATTGGGCTTCAACAACCCTTGTAATGGAGAGGTTTGACTCGTCGGGTCGAAAATCCGGCTGATGTTGTTAAAGACAATTTCCAGCGTATTGGCGGATAAATTCCCGGCGGATAACAATCCGGAGTAAATATCCTTCTGCTCCAACAGCGTCAAGGTAAACAAGTCTTTTCCGGAATAAGTGACCTGCAAGTTATCTGTCCAGTAAACTGTCACTTTAACGTATATCTTCCGGTTCGTGCCAAGGACTGCTTGCCAAAAAGCGTTACTGGCCGGAATCATGGTCACTCCTCCTTCAAGATGACGGTTACATTCTTCCAAACCGCCGCAGGCAGGGTGTTCGAAAGTTCGCGGGGAAAAGATAAACACTTCACCGGTTTGGTTTCATCAAGGAATTGAAATGAAAGAGTGACACCCAAGTTAAGTTCGGCCTGAATGATTAATCGCTGGGCTTCGGTCAGCATCTTGTATTTCAAGATGTATTTGTTCTTGGTGACAATGTTATCCGTGTTTAACGTCCCGTCGGCGGAACGTTCCTCATTGCCGATATTCTCCGGTTCAATGATGAATTTACTGGGTGAGGCAATCAATGTTTCCGCACCAGGTAAGCCCAGTTTGAATTGGCCGAGCATTGTATTGGAGGTATAAAATCTTTCCCGTACCTTTAAAGCATAAGCGGGGATTTTCATGTCACATCTTTCCCTTCGATATGGTAGTGAGACGGACCGCTAACACCTTTATACATCAGCCCGGCGTCAGTCAAGATCTCTTTACAACGCGGTCCCAGCTTCCCGAATTTGGAGTTAAAGGAGAAATCCTCAATTTTCATGGGGCCGAGTGGTCCGGTGATATCGCTGGTCTCATCGATTTGCAGCCAATATTCAATCTGGGCGCATGTCGCCTGGGTAACTTCGGATTCTTTATCCGTGGTATCCGTCATGTGCCGGGTCTTCCGGTAAATTAATTCACTGGCGCGGTGGATCATCCGGATAATATCGGCAGGGAGTGAACTGGCGTCCGCTAGCCCCAGGTAATCGATTAAATCGTCAACCGTTGCAAACGGGATATTCATTGCCAATTTCCTTTCTCACTTTTTGGCTCACTTTCTCAATTTCATTTTAGATGGTGAGAACGGGCAAAACCTGATCACTTTTCGTTGCAAAGGACTCGTTCTCACTTTCTCACTTTTTTTGAAGCTACCATGTAATAATGATAACCTTCCTACCCTGGATTGATTTTTAAATGTGGGTAGGTGTCCTCATCTAAAGAAGATATTTTAGTGAGAAAGTGAGAATCGTGAGAAATATATATCAAAAGCCGCTTCAAATCGCAATCTGATTTTCTCACCCATGCTCACTTTTTCTCACCATGGATGAAAAGGGCGGGAGGTTGTTCCCCGCCGGTTCCGGTTAGTTCTGTGAAATCGCCCGTACCGCCAATTCCGGGTAAAGAGTTTTAAAACCGCAGATGGTGTCAATGGAACAAATATCTTTCTTCTTCGAAATGTCATATCCGAATACGACCCGGAGGCCGAAACCCTCAAAACTGACGATGGCCTTCTGTTCCTTGGCGACGCCTTGCGGTAAGGCCAAAGGCCGGTTCACGAAGGCGAAGGCGTTTTTATGAAAGACCATGTTATTGACATGGCTGCCAATCAGCGTAATCGCCTGAGTAGTGACGGCGCTGGGCAGAGCAGGATAGATATTGAGTGTTCCCGCCCCGGAGCCGTTCAAAGTGCAATCGGCGGTGACCACAAAGAGATTACTGGTTAGAGTGGCAATTGAGATTAAATCGCCTTTCTTATAAGTCCCGGCCGCGCCGCCGCTGCCAATGGTTAGTTGAGTGGTTCCGAGAGTACCGGTAGCGGTGGGCGTTCCGCCCGGAACCCCGGCGGTATGTTTCGGGGTGTTCTGGTCCATGAAGAAATCAAATCCCAGCTTCCGGCCAATGGACGCTTCCCGGAGCGCGGTCCCGTTATCGCCGACTTTCTCGGCGGAAGTGAAAAGTTCAAGCTGCAATAATTTGCTTTCCGCCATGGTTCCCAGGACAAACCGGCGGTCAGTGGGAGGGACCGCTTTATCGTTCATCGCTTTCCGGTTGTCGATAATCTTGGCCACACTGTCCAGTTCAGCGTTGGCCGCTCCGGTATAATAGGGAACATCTCTGTAAAGACCGAGGATCTTGGTATCGATTTTTTGGGCGAAAGCCTGCATCGCCGGGATGATTAATTGCTGTGAGAAATCATTGATGGATAAGGTCAGTTGTTCGGAAGTGACTTCAAAGGAAGTATCCAGAATCGTATCCAAAGTCACGCTGGTACTGCCTTCGACCACATCCTGAATGACAATCCCCACCGTCCGGTCGAATTCATTGGCCACGAAGTTGGCCGGTTTCCGGATGGTCACGGTGGTTCCCTTACCTTCCACGAACTCCTCTTTGTAATCCCGGTGAATCAGGTTGGCCATCACACAATTGTTCCGCAAAACCATCAAGGCCTCGCGGGCCACAATTGAAGGGGTGATAAACGTATTTGCCATTGCAATCTACCTCCTATGTTAAGTTTATTTGCCCTGGCCGCCGGATCGCGCCTTGATGTAATCCGCCATCGACATGCCGCCAAGCTCTTTCTGCCCGCCGCCGCCGCTTCCGAAATCCTCCCCGCCATTGTCATTGCCCGGCTTGCTCAGGAATTCGGGAAATTCTTTTAAAGTGTCGCCGATGGCTGTCTTGACGGCGGTTTCATCGGGAACGCCGTCCGCCACGGTAATCCCGCTGGAATTCACCAGTTTGAGAAAGGCTTTAATCCGGTCGGGCTTCACATTGGCCTGGGCGGCCTGGACCAGTAAAGCCGCGTCAATCAATGTTTTCTCAGCGTCCTTTTTGACCTGCTCGTTTTCCCGTTTCAGGTTAGAGTTATCCTCCTGGGCTTTTTGCAGGTCGGTCTTGTTCTTCTCCTCGGTTTCCTTGGCTTTGGCGGCCAAGGTTTTCAAATCTTCCGGTTTCTCAAAGCCGAGTTCTTTGATAAACTCGTTAAATTGCGAACGGCCTTCCCGTTTCACCCGCTCCATGAAGGAAGCCTGGTTGGGGAAAATAATTTGTTCTTTGTTTTGGCCGTCCCCACCGGCAGGAGGATTTTCATTATTGTTATTATCATTCGTCCCGCCTCCGCCGCCGGTGTCTTTGTCCATCAGAGGATAGTTCGAAAAACCGAATAAATACCGTTTCAACATGGTCATAACCTCCGCGTTCGCGTATTCCGTGATTTTATTTACCGCTCACGTTGACGGTCACTTCAACCGGGGGCCAGAACGAACCTAATTCCAGTTCGTCCAATCTCCCGGCCCGTTTCAAGAAAAGCAGGGAACTAGCGATGGTTTCAATGACGTTTTCCAAGGCGTACATCTCCAAGGAACCGTCCCGCCAGTTGCTGGCGGCTTTCAAGGGAGCCAAATGCAAGTGAAGCAATTCGTGAACCAAAGTTCCTTCCTGGTCCCGGTCCCACCAATGCCCCAGGTGATAATCCCGGCAGTCCAAGATTTTGATGGTAGCGTATTTTTTGGAAATTATCCAAGAAGATTGCCCGAAGAGGTTGCCGTCTTTCAACTCATGAAAGCGGACCACGGCGAGCTTCACATCCCAGTCCTGCAGCCGCAATACTTTTTGCCAAAAGACACATAATTCCGGTAAATTTGATAGATTCTCCTTCGGAAAAGAACCGGCCCGGTTCAGCATTTCATCAGTCCGTAACATGGTTTACGATCATCCTTCCTTTCAAAGAGTGATTTTCATATTTAACTTCATGGGTCTTGATGATATAGTCCTGCAAACCGGTGTCCCGTAAATTTTTCAAGCGAATCTGGTCGTCAAATTCCAGGGCTGGGTTGCCGACATAGGATAGTTCCATCCGGGGTTTCAAGCCGCTGAATTTCCGCAGTAAAACATTGGCGATTTTCCGGGCGATTTCACGGTTTTGTATTAAGTGGCTCGACGGATGAGCATAAGAAACCGAGTTCGCCAGGCTTAAATTTTTAGTAGGCGCATAAAGCCCGGACCCGTAAAGATTTCTGCCATAAAACCGGTTTTCGCCGGTATCGACGGTGGTGGTATTTCCCAGGTAGACCAGTTCATTAAAGCGGCCTATTACTTTCAGGGGATAGCCGCTGATCGCCAGGTTAAAGGTACAGTCAATATTGGTATTGACGGTAATCTTCGCGCCCCAGGCGAAGTATTCCTGAGCGGTGATGATGGTCCCGGTGGAGGCCAGTTCCAAACTGGCGGAACAGTTATAGACCGGGTTTTGGGTGTAAAAGGTGGTGTAAAAACAGGTATAGGTTTTGGCCTCCCCGGCTTGCAGGCTTTGGGCGTTCAGCCGGTAAACTTCTTCGGATTGGGAGGTGGGAACCAGCGGATTGCCGTAAACCTCCACCTGAGTCGGCATTTGGCCGGTAAACGGGATCAGCTTCCGGCCCGGAAAGTAGCTCCGGGCGGTAATCGTTTGGACTGCCGCCGCTGTTTGGGCATGGTTGGGACCGTCCACATGGATCCGGTTGGACCGGTCGGTATAACAATTGCCGAGCACAAATTTGATAACCTGTTTCAACGCCTGTTTATGGCTGGACTTATAAAGCCAGGCATAGGGAATATAGAATTCCAGAAGTTCGGCGTCAATCAGATATTCGGAGGCTGTCAGACCGGCGTCGGTTAAAACATCATAAGCCAGCCGGTAGGCGGTGGCAATCTGGCCGATAGTCACCGCCAGCACCGAAACCGAAGGAACCGCATCCAATACCGTAGATTCCAAAACCAGTTTGATATCGAAATTTTTCAGGCCGGCCTGCCGGGTGTCCACCAGGAAAAACCGGGCGGCGCCGTTCACTTGTTTTGTCCAGGAAAGTTTTCCGTCAATACTGACGTAAGCCGAAATCCGGGTCCCGGTGGGTGTAGTTCCCGTCCAGGCTACCGTCACCATGGCCCCGTAACCGGTTTCAAACTCCACCGGGATGGTAATTATCCGTTCGCCGCTGAGCCAGCCGCGTTCATATAAGTTCGTCTGATAAAGAAAACTCCCGTAAAGCATGGTCCTTATCCTTTCGGCGGTATTTGGCCGTTATTTGGGGCAGATGGTTTTAGCCCGACAATCTTGGATTCCTCAAGGATCCGGTTGGCCTCTTCTTGAATCTGTTCTTCCGTCCAATCCCGGTTGACCATTTTAACCTTGGTATAGATACTGACGGCCACCGCCGCGTTCAGCATGTTCAAGGTGGAGGCGATGGTTGTTAAATCCGAGGTAACGCAATCATTAATCTCAATACAAGGCCGTTCGTGGCCGCCGCCGGATTCAATGGCCAGCATCATTTGCAGCAAATCTTCCAGCGCCGTCTTCCAGTACCGGGCTTTCTTGGCGCTGGTGATCACCGATTTCTTTTCCTTGATATTCAAGGCGTAACCGGATTCATTGGCGGCCATTCCGACACCCAGACCGAAGGATTGGGGCGCGTATCCGGCATTCGATATAATCCGGGCGATCAAGTCCAGGCAGGTTTTTTGAAAGGCTTCATGCCGGATCTCAAACTGGACGTTCTTAATCGAACCGGCTCCCTGCAAGTCGTTGGGGTCGTAGTCCAATTCCTCGAAGACTTCTTCCTCGAAATCGAACCGGGGGTTGCCGGTCTGAATATCGCGCAGGTATTGTTGAGGGGCGATAATCCGCCCTTTGCCCAGCCGGATATCCCGAATCCAGCAGGTATAAGTCTCGTCCAAAGAGTCCATCAGGCCTTCCGCCCCGCCAAAGTCCGACTGACCCAGCGCCGAACCCCGGAATATCTTGTTGGGTTTCATATTGGGAATGTAACGGACCATGATATCGTCTTTGATGGGCGTCTCTTTCTCCGGCGGATAATCCCTGGTTTCCTCGAATGTATCCAGCGGTACTTCTTTCCCTAAAGTGTTGGCGCTGCCCTGAAACAATTTGGTGTAAATCTTGCCCCGCTCATGCCGCTCCAGCAGCCGGTAAACCGTTTTCATGTCATCGGAGATGGCTTTCCAGAAGGTGACGGCGGTCAAAATTCCAAACTTGAATTCCGGCAAGGCGTTATCCGGCTGGGCGATATTAAGCACCGGGAAGGGAAACAATTTCTTGTCCCAGTTAATCTTCAGGAAGATCCCGCCCATGGCCGAGGCGATCTCGGCGGCTTCCAGGATGGAATTATAAAAACCGTTCCGGTCCAAAAGCTGCCGCATCTTTTTAACTTTGGCGTCGCCGATCTTCACACCGGGTAAGGTCACGGTAGGCACTTCCGAGAATAGAAAATTGGAACTGGTGGTGGCCAGTTCTCCGGCAATCGGCACATGCAGCATGATCCGGCGTTCGTTCTTAATCTCCTGCGCCCAGAATTGGCCTTGCCGAGTGGGAATGTTCACTTTTGAGGCCAGGGCGTCGGAGATTTGCAACGGGTCGCCGGAATACCAGGCCGCCCATTCCCGGTAGTGTTCATAAACCGCTTGCCATTCCTCCGGAGGCCAGATTTGATTGGCGGAATACTCAGGAAACATTATTTCACCTCATCTTAGGCCGCAGCTTTTTGTTTTAATAGAGTCAGCCACATCATCTTGTTGCTGTAAATCTGATACCGCAAGTTATCCAGGCAATGGTCGTTGATCTTCGCCGGTTTGTCGATGCCCAGCAATTGGGCTTTCGGGTCCCAGGAGTAGGTTCCAAATTCATTGATGGTATTGGCGCAACTCCGGTGAACCCGGATCATGTCCGCCCCCATTAGGCTTGAAACCAATCCGATACCTTCCAATACATCATTCTTGGCCTTGGCCACGCCATGAACTCCATCCTGCCAGAGCTGGGTGATAAAGGCCGCCGCCGCCGGGTCGCAATAAATCTTCCGGATATAGCAGTTCAGGGCGTGATACCACTGGCGAAATTCCGCGCTGTATTGCGACGGACTTTTCTGCTTGGCAAGCTGGTTCTGGTCGGTGGGCATCCCGGAATGATAATACTCGTCGCAGATGTAAAGCCGGTTATCCGCCCCCAAAGCCGTGTGTAAAAAGGTGGTGGCGTTGGAAGTCCCGTAATCGATGCCCACCCAATGGCAGACCAGTTCCGGGAGACAGTCCACGATCATCGCTTCATCAAACTGGTCGTAAATCACGCCGCTGGCCAATACCCACAGGCCGTCGATAAACCGTTTATACCACAGCGAACCGGGCGGTCCGTATTCCAGTTTTAGTTCTCTCACATAGGCCGGGTCCAGGTTCAGGTTGTCTTCCAGCGTAAAGTTGAAGACCGTCTTGTTCAGCGCCGGGTTGCTGATATAATTCCGGTGCAGGTAATGATACGGGCTGTCCGGGTTGGTGGTCGAAATCAGTTTCGCGCCGGGCAGGCTCAGCCGGGAAAGCAGCATCTTGAAAAAATCTTCCGGGATCAGCGTTCCTTCATCCACATAGGCGAAGGAAAGAGTATCGCCCCGAATCCGGTCTTTGGCCCGGGAGTCCGACGCCCCGACCACGAACAATTTCCGGCCGCAAACCGTCACTTCGCCCAAGCCCCGGTTATAAAAGTAATTCCGTTGCCCGACAATCTTCTCCAAAGGCTGTAAGACGTTATGGTCGATGGTCCGCTCCGTATAGCCGGTGATGACCGCGTTGCCCGGCGGCTGGGTGGCGATCATATCCAGCAGCCGGACATTGGCCGCCACGGTTTTCCCGGAGCGGACTGCGCCGCACAAAAAATTCAGCCGGGCATTGGTCTGGGAGATCGCCGCCAACTGTTTCGCCGAAAATAAGCCCCAGGTCATCCGCCGGGCGGTTCCCCGTTGGGATTCTCCGGCGCAGTTTTTTCAGGCTCAGTGTTTGCTTCCGGTAGAGCGGTGGCAGGCAAGGCCGACTCTTTAATCGCCCGGACCAGTTCGGCCAATGAGTTCACATCGCTGGCATGTTCCTTATCCAGTCCCAAGGCCAGCCGCTGGCCGCGCTGCAATTTGTCCATCACATTCGCCAGCCGCTCCAGGGTAAAGATGGTAAGCTGGCCGTCGCCCATGCGGATCTTGCAATCCTCCAGCACTTCAATGACGTTCTTCAAGAAATTATCCCAGGTGCGCAAATGGGCGGCGTTCCGGTCGGCCTCGATCTTCACCTGTTTCTCCAGGGTCTTTTTCTGGATCTCCTCCGCCCGCTGGGCCAGGTATTGCCGTTTCTTCTCCTCCCATTTGCGCTTGCAACTGATGTTCCGCAGGTAACTGTAATCCACCCCGACATGATCGGCGAAGGAATGCTGATCCAGCCAATCCCCGGAGATATATTCAACCTCCAGCTTGTCCCAATCATATTTCCGCTTTCCCATGGGCTCACGTCCTATGGCTGTTTTTTAGGGCTAACCGCTTTTTTGGCCATATCCACCAGATTGCTTCCGGTTTTCTCCGAAGTCCGCAAGAGCATATAGCCGCCGACACCAATCTCCATCAGGGTATAAAGCCGTTTCGGAAGTTCGTGGGGGTGAAACAATTCCGGAAAGAAATCGCACAAGTAGGGCGAAAGGACATGATTGTTAAACAAGATACTGATGATCGTCAGCATCAGCAAAGGCCGCCAGCTTCGCTGCAGCCAGTTTCCCTGCGCTTCGGCGACAATGACGGACTTCGAATTATCATAAAACGATTTCAGAAAGTCGTATAAAGCCAATTGCAAATCTTTTTCCAAAGCGGCGCGGGTCTCCGGGCTGAGCGGCAGATGTTTATCCACCACATCGGCGATCTTCCCGATAGTGCCGTTGGTAATCTGTTCGATCCAGCTCATGGCTTCGCTCCATAAAGCCGGATATATTCCCGGACGGATTCGGCGATAGCCCGCCGGGTTTCATTCCACCGGGTCTTTAATTTCTCCAGGTCTTTGGGGTTATCGTGAAAAATAATCTCAATTAGGCAGGCCGGGGCATGTGTATCATCGAGTTCGGCCAGTTTTCCGCCGTCAACACCGGTTTCCTTGGTGTCCGGGTCTTCCTTGCCGCCGCGAATGCTGGTTCCCAGTACGGCGGTAACTTTTTTAATCAGGATGTCGGCCATCCGGTTGCCGCTGATGGAATCGTTATGTATCCAGCATTCGGTTCCTGAAGCGCTGCCGGGTTGCGGCATGGCGTTGGTATGCAGCGCCAGATGAAAGTCAGGTTTCCAGGCGTTAGAGTCGTTAATGACTTGCCGCAATGTCCATTCCGGCTGGTTCAGTTTGATTTCGCAATCGTTCCGTAAGTCCAAGGCCACCTGCGCCGCCATTTTCTGCATGTAATATTCTTCGTTCCGGCCATCGGCGGTGATATTCTTTTCCTGGGTGGAAGCCGAAAGATACAGCTTGAATTTGTCCATTGTTCCCGCCTCATTTCTTTCTTTTGTTTGATAGCTCACCATAAAACCTTGATCTAAGTGCCGATAAGGAAGATGCCTTTTCTTCGCCGTCTTGTCAAAGATTCAACTTTGCGGGTTAAATTTTCGGGCCGATACCCCCCAGCCCCGTTACAACAGGGTACTTGGTTCGCTGCGGGCTGTCCGGTATGCGCTATGCCTTCGCGGGCCATGTCAGTGGACAGTCCTCACTCACCTTTCGGGGTGACAATTAGCGGGCCTGGGGGGTACGCCGGGGGGTATCTCGTCCGTCTGCGTTCGTGCAGATTTTTTACTTAAAAAAAAGACCGCAAGACAAAACCCCAACAGCGGCAGAAAAGCAACTTGTTTGTAATCTAATTGTATACCCGAACCCGCATTTATACAAGCAAAATTTAGCCTGCACGCTTGCAAATACTATGATTTTATGATATACTAGAATCAGATTTCAAGGAGGTGCGCGGGATGATGCAAGGCTATTTGCCGGGACTCCGGGTTTATCTTGATTTTCCTTTGGGGCGGCTTTATGGTTCGGTGACATATGGCCCGCGCGGCTCCCATCCGTTTTATATTTACGTCCGGTTTGATGATGGCAGTTTGCGGGAGTTCCGGCCGGGCTCGGCCAGTTTGAAGCTTTTAAAGAAGGTTGAGGAAGGGAGGCGCTGAGGGTTTATTTTTTCATGTCCAAACATCTGCAAGCGTGCAGATTTTTATTAAATTACATTGCAAAGGAGCGTGTTTTGAATGAATCAAGGTTTATCATTGATGGATTTAGCCCAGGAACTGGAGCGGCAAAATTTAGCCAAGCAGGATTTTCTGGCGCCTTCGCGGCTGCTGGAAGTGGAACCGGCCCAAAACAACCGGTTGATTATGCATGTGGACCGGGGCAGTCAGGGGGTGGCTCAATTGCCGGTGAAAGCGCTGGCCGAGGATCAACTGCGGGAGTGGGCGGAGATCCCTTCCAAGTATTATCATTTAATGCGCCAGAGAGCGCCGGAGTTATTATCGGCCAATGTTAACCACTGGCTGCGGACCAAGGATCAGCCCCGTTTGGTCCGCTGTCTGGATGGTGAGGCCAGGGCGTTTTTATCCAACCGTTACCGGACCATTGATAATTATGATATCGCCATGGCCGCGCTGCCGGTGTTAAAGGCTGACGGTCAGGTCACCGACGGCCATTTATATATCAAGGCGGTTACCCAGCGGTTGACCTATGAAGTAAAACCCGGCGATCATGTTCAGGCCGGGATCGTGATTTCCAATAGTGAAGTGGGTTTGGGTTCGGTCAAGGTGGAGCCGTTATTATTCCGGCTGGTCTGTAAAAACGGGGCGATTGTCAACGATTTGGCGATGAAGCGTTATCATGTGGGACGGTACACCCGGGATCTGGATGAGTACACCGAGATTTACCGGGATTCCACCCGCCGGATGGATGACGCCGCCTTTATGATGAAGTTGCAGGATACTGTCAAGGCGGCTTTTGATGAGGTTCAGTTCGCCAAGTTGCGCGGGGTGATGGTGGATTCCGCCACCCGCCGGATTAGCGCTCCACTGGATACGGTTTTGGATCGGGTGGTGGAAAAGTTCGATATCCGGGAGCGGGAGCGCTCCGGGCTATTGATGCAGTTGGTTGAGGGCGGCGACGGTTTGACCCAGTGGGGTTTGGCCAACGCCATCACCTGGCTGGCCAATACCGAGAAGGATTATGAACGGGCGACGGAGTTGGAGCGGATCGGCGGCGAAGTGATTACCCTGGAGCCGCAAAACTGGCACAAGCTGGCCGAAGTGGCCTAGAGAGTTTCACGGGGACCGGGGCGCAAGTTCCGGTCTCCAATCTGTGAAAGGGGTTTTGAAAAATGGCGCAACATGAGGGAATGAAAACGGTATTAATTCCGGAAAAGCTTCATGGGCAGGTGAAAGCCTTCTCCGCTTTGGAAAGTCCGGCGAAAACCATCCAGGATATTACCGCTGAAAAATTACAGGAATATGTTGATGAAGCGGGACAGCGTTTGGCGGGGAAATTAGCTGTAAAGTAAAATTAGCGGATAATACCGGAATTTATAGTTTTATCATCGAAAGTGTATTAAATTAACAGAATTTACTTGATATACATAAATTTGTTAATCTACTATTGATGAAGGCCGGATGGCGTGATATGATATATTTGCAAGTGTGCTTGCAGAATATAGCTTGCAAGCAATTGTAAGACAAATTTTTTATCGCGGAGTAGTGTAGCGGTTACACGTCAGGTTCATACCCTGATTCACGCCGGTTCGAATCCGGCCTCCGCAACCAATCTGATCAAATTCGCGGGGCATTTTGGCCGCTAGGCAAAACCATCAATCCCGGTTAAAAGCGCGAACGCCATTAAGCCCCGCGATTTAATGTATGAAAATGAAAAATGAAATCCGATTTTGTGATCCGGACTGCGAATATCTCCAACCGAAAGAAAACGACCCGGATCATAGTTTTAATAATCATCAAGAAATTGTTCATCGGTGTGAAAGGTATCATTTACCGTTACACCATTATCAATATCAGCCTTATTTGATTCGAGTTCCGGAGTGTGATTGTCCCGGATATAACATTTATACGAAAGGAGGTTTATAAGTTCATATTTTGAAAGGGGTGATATTAGAAGAATGAAAGATTTATTAAATAAAGCCATTTGCTTCAGGCTCCAATCGGGAAATGCCGATAATTTAGGTGTACGGATAAAGTAAGAAGGTACGAAAGAATAATGTTCTGTTCTCGGTTTTTTTACCATTAGTCTATGAATCGATACAGTTTTGGATCTTCTTACTTGTGGTAAGAAAACAAAGGAGTTGATATGATTGAAAGTTTTAAAAGTAAAGCTTCCCAAAACTATAAAATCATTATTATATAAGAGTTCCAAGATTGAAATCCTTTTAACATCAAAAACAAAGAAGGTTGTAAAACATTAATACCTTACAATCCAATTTTTAAAAGATTAAAGAAAGTCCAAACGCCGGGCTTTCTTTTTTTGAAGTTTATTGATTTTTATTTTTGATGGAAGTGGAAAGTGTTTTTAAAGTATTCCATTCTTTCAGTTTCTTCCAGGATTTGTTCTTCTTTCGGACTTCTTTAACTTTCCACTCATGCCATTATTAATCCCTCCTTATTAATTGGGAGATATGGTATCTTTGTTATATGATATATTTATCTAAAAGGGTGATCCATACGATAAGTAAAGTTACTAGAAAGGTAGACTAAGATGAAACCTATAAATATATTATCTTTAGTCAATGCAAAAAACGATTTATCATCCTCAGTCTTTGAGTTATATAAAAGCAATTTTGAAATCAAGATAAAAGACAATGAATTACTAGATTTAGGATCTTTAGTAAATGAGCTTCAATCTAATTCCCGGGAATTAAATATTCTTAATGAATTCTATATTGGGTATATCATTAATCAGATAGGTAAGGAATTCGACCTATTAAGATTTGGTGAAGATAGTATTATTAATATTGAACTTAAAAGGGAAAACACCGGAGAAAAAATACAGAAACAGCTTATTAAAAATAAATATTACCTTAGCTTTTTAGGGAAAAAAGTATTGAGCTTTACTTATATTGCTAAAGATAAAAAGTTATTTTTTCTTGATGATAGTGAAATTCTAATAGAAACTGATATTTCTTTTTTAATTTCTCAATTAAAGGAACAGGAAGTACAAAATATTGAAAATATAGATAGTTTGTTCGATCCTTCAAACTACTTGGTTTCACCTTTTAATTCAACAGTAGCTTTTATGGAAGGCCGATATTTTTTAACCGACCATCAAGAAACTTTTAAAAACCAAATAATAAGTTTAAGTACGGAAACTGGTCCTTGCTTTATTTCAATTCAAGGAAACGCAGGAACAGGTAAAACTCTTCTAACATATGATATTGCAAAAGAGTATATACAAAAATTAAAGAAAGTTCTCATTTTTCACTGCGGATTCCTTAATAGCGGTCACGAAAAACTTCGTCAAGATTACTCGTGGAAAATATCACCTATCAAAAATTTTGATTCCTACGATTTCAGCAAGTATGATCTTATTATCATCGATGAAACTCAGCGAATGTATAAACATCAGTTAGAAGTTTTTATAAGTAAAATAATGGCTACAAACGCTAAATGTATTTTTTCTTATGATTCTCAACAATGTCTTTCCAGTTATGAAATAAAGAATAATATTCCACAATATATTTCTGATCAGGTTTCCCCTAAGGTTTTTAAGTTAACTGAGAAAATCAGAACAAACAAAGAAATAGCGGCATTCATTAAAAATTTGTTCGATTTATCAAAAAAAAGTCCAAACCAAGTATATTCTAATATTTATGTTCAATATTTTACAAGTGTAGACGACGCTAAAGAATATTTAGGTATGCTAAAAGATCAGGGTTGGAAAGTTATAAATTACACGCCGTCCAGTTATAAAAATTATCCATATGATAAATTTCAAAACGACATGGAAGAGAATGCCCATAAAGTCATTGGGCAAGAATATGATAATGTTGTAGCAGTTTTGGATAGATTTTTTTATTATAAAGAAAATGGACAACTATCAACCCGAGGTTATTCTAATACTCCGTATTATCATCCAACAAAAATGCTTTTTCAGATAGTAACAAGAGCTAGGAAAAAACTCAGTATAATAATTATTAACTCAACTTTCGCAGTGAAAAAACCCGATCAAACCAACTAATAAGTAAACAAAGGGCGAAATAAAAAGAAATATTGACAAAAAGGGAAAAGGAATACGAAAACACCCCAATTGTATGGTATAGTG
>JAEZJQ010000103.1 GCA_023436305.1 Bacillota bacterium | reverse complement strand
GTAGCTCATCCTAACTTGGAGCTAGGAATTTGTGGGAGTGTAAATTATTTGTGTAAATGTCTTTTTTAACGTAAATTTTAATAGCCAGACCAATCATTTTTAATTTTTTTGACCACGGAGGATGGTGGTTACCCTTACGAAGGGCACAGGGATCGAATAGGCATTCAAAATCACTTGCAATTCTTATATTTTTACCGGGTTTTTCATCCATATACTAAACATTTCGTCTCAATCACTAACGTTTCGAGAGCCAGACCAATTAAGAAAGAAGAGGCAAAATGAAATAAAAAAGGCGCTTTGATTCAGCGCCTTCATTATGTATAATATTATCAATATCCCCCCGAAAGCGAGGCCAAAGCCCATGATTGCAAAAGTACGGGAAATCAACCCCAACGAACTGGATCAGCTCCTCGACTTATACCAATACCTCAATCCGGATGATCCACGGCTTGAAAAAGACCAAAATTTAGCCGAGTTTTGGCAGGCCATTGGCAATGATCCTTACTACTTTTGTTGGGTTATCGAAGAGGACGGTCAATTGGTATCGGCTTGCAACTTAATTATCATCCGCAACTTAACCCGGAATGCCCGGCCTTATGCTTTAATCGAAAATGTGGTGACCCAGCCATAAAGGTTACGGTACTGCGGTTCTCAAAAAGTCAATCGCCGTCGCCCGGGAACACAATTGTTATAAAGTCATGTTAATGACCGGCCGGAAAGAGGAAAGTACCTTGCGGTTTTATGAAAAAGCCGGTTTTAATCGACATGATAAGACCGGGTTTGTGATCCGGTTTTAATACGTCTGATTTTTTTAAAACTTATCTCCTTCCTCAGCCGTTTGGGATATGGCCCGTCCTGTTTTGGCGGCATCTTTCGCCCAATTGATCCCGTCCCGGTATTTCCACTGCATATGATTTAATGTGGCCAACTCCAGCATATTCCGATAGTTTTCAAACTCCACCGGATACCGGGCCGCCGCTTCCACCGCCGGATTCAGGCTTGCCTCCGCGATTTTAATCTCCCGGCCTAAAATATAGCGGTAATAAAAATGCCGGATGTCGAGCAGCGCGATCAATAATATTACCATTACCGCCAGCAGATTGAGGATGGCGCTTCCGGTGGCCGAATCGGTCCAGAGATTATAAAAACCGTATATCCTGCCATATAAAACGCCGAACAAAACTATATTCCAATAATACAAATACCCCGGCAGCGTTCTTGACCAGCGGTACACCGCCAGAGCCAAACAAAGAACCGCCAATATGGAAAGGATAAACTCGACCCGTTGCATCCCGGTAAACCAAAGCGTGGTTTCCCGGACCAGCCCGCCGTAATGGGGCAGCCCCAAGTTTTGTTGCAGTGAGCCGGTGACGGATGTTTGAATCCCATCCCGGATAAATTGTTGGAAACGCTGGTTCCCGTATTTCATGCGGATAAAGTTGAAGACTCTTTGATAATCCTTGTACTCACCGGCCAGCCTGGTTCCGTTGTCCCGGGAGACCCAGATGGCCGTTCCTTCGTAAAACCATTTGTCCAAATCGTTGATCCGCCGAAAGCCCATATTGGTAAACGTCAGCACATGGGTTAATTCATGGGCGAAGTTGGTGGCAAAACTCTGTTGAAGGAACTTGGCGATGGAGGTCCGCATTTCGTGAGGATTACTGTTCTCAAAAAAAGCGCGGGCCTCCAGATCATATTTCATGGTATCGGAAATCACCTCATAAGGAATGACCATATAGCGGCAGGGCAAGGCAAAGGCCATGATATTCTCCCCGGTGGCGAATTCCCGGCGCATTTTATCGATATTGGAGATGATCCATACGAAGATGAAACCCCGGGGTGGCTTTAATCCTATCTTCTCCCACTGCCGGATCGTATTACGATAAGAATTCATCATTGACTTCAATAATGATTCCTTAAAATCAGCGTCCAGATACCGCGGCATCCGGACATACATCTTGCTGTCCATATTTTGGTAAATATCGTCCGTGGCTTGAGCATTGATAAATTTTGCGAAAAACCCGGCTTCCTGTTTTAAAATCGAATATGGTTCGGAGTCAAACGGCTCATTGCCGGAGGTCATCCTTAACACATCCGCGTTTTGCCGGGAAAATTCCACGATATCGGCTTCCGTAAACAATTCAGGGTTCGCCAACCATTCGATACTTCTGTTCGAGGGAGTAATATTTTCAGCCGCCACCGGCCACCCGGAGCAAGCGAAGACAAAAATCACCACTAAACCCATGATCAAGTATCGATATAACATTCCATCACTCACCCTTTAATGATATCTCCCCATGGTAAATTTCTCCGATACCTGGAATAATCCTCCTCCCCAGGCATCGTAAAAAGAACGCCCATATCCTCCAGTAGTAAACATTATCCTGGTGTTCTCTCATTCGCCTAGCCCGACCATCAACCATGGAAGCTTACCGGCTTAAACTTTGTCGATGAATGAATAAATCCGCCGGCCACCAGTGGTATAATGGCTATCCATCGACGTTAGAAACCTCTTGAATAAATTAGATATATATTTTATAATAGAGCGTATTCGAACAAATGTTTAACACGAGAATCGGTTCATGCGGCTTTTCCAAAGCCGATTCATGGGTGGTTGTGATATCAATCATGTCGTGTTCGTACAAATTCTTTCAATTGATAAAGGCGGCCTTACCATGATTACTCACAGCAAGGAACGATACCAGGCCATAGTATTTTTAATTATAACCGCTTTGTTATGGAGTCTGGGCGGGTTGTTGATTAAATGGATTCCCTGGAACCCCATGGCAATTGCCGGAATGCGGAGTGCCATCGCCGCGGTTTTAATGGGGTTGTTCAAGCGAAAAATGAACTTTACCTGGTCCCGGACCCAGATTGGA
This sequence comes from Bacillota bacterium, assembly GCA_023436305.1. Classification (GTDB taxonomy): domain Bacteria; phylum Bacillota; class UBA4882; order UBA8346; family UBA8346; genus JAEZJQ01. The sequence continues at coordinate 6,282 of JAEZJQ010000103.1, read as the reverse complement.
GGTGCTTTTTTTTATGCGGCCACTGTCATTTTATTTGTATCCGCCAATAAAATGACCACTGCCGCCAATGCCATTCTCCTTCAATACACGGCTCCCATCTATGTAGCCCTATTCGCCGGCTGGTTTTTGGGTGAAAAGACCACCAAATGGGATTGGCTTACCATTGTCACAGCTCTTGGCGGGATTTTGTTATTCTTCCTGGATGATTTGTCGGCAGGCGGCTGGTGGGGAAATATGGTCGCCATCTTGAGCGGGGTCGCTTTTGCGGGTCTGGCGCTTTTCCTCAGGAAACAAAAAGATGGCTCTCCATTGGAATCATTATTCTTGGGGAATGTTCTAACCGCCTTGATCGGGTTGCCGTTCATGTTCGGTTCAACTCCGGGGGCCATGGGATGGCTTGGTCTGTTTTTGTTGGGAGTATTTCAACTGGGGTTCTCGTATATTCTCTATGCCCGGGCAATCAAACATGTCACCGCTTTGGAAGCCATTTTGATACCAATTATCGAACCGATTCTAAACCCCATCTGGGTATTGCTATTACTGGGGGAAACTCCGGGGAAATGGGCCGTGGCCGGTGGGGCAATCGTTCTGGTTTCGGTAACCTTCCGGTCCGTATTATCGATTACCCGGGAACAAATGATGAACCGGGATCTGAAAAATTTTAACAAATAGCATTCAAACCCGCGATTGAAACCTCTGATGAAAAAGAGTAAATTAGCCTTCACTCACTCTCCCAAATAAGCTTTGCGGACTTCCGGATTATCCACCAGCTCGCGGGCGCTTCCTTCGAGAACAATCCGCCCGGTTTCCAGAACATAAGCCCGGTGGGCGATGGATAAGGCCATATGGGCGTTTTGCTCCACCAGTAGAATGGTTGTTCCGGATTGATTGATTTCCCGAATGATCTCGAAGATGGTCTCCACCAGCAAAGGGGCTAAGCCCATTGATGGTTCATCCATTAAAACCAATTGCGGTCTGGCCATTAATGCCCGCCCGATGGCCAGCATTTGCTGTTCACCACCGCTTAAAGTTGCCGCCGGCTGGTTTTTCCGTTCGGCGAGCCGGGGAAAACGATGAAACACTTCTTGAATGCCGGCTTTAATTTCCTCCCGATCCTTACGGACATAAGCTCCCATCTCCAAGTTTTCGATGACGGTCATCAGCGGAAAGACTTTCCGGCCTTCCGGCACATGGGCGATTCCGGCTTTCGTGATTTTATAGGGAGGGATCCGGACAATATTCAGATCATTAAAGGAAATAGAGCCCCCCGCCGCCGGAACTATCCCGGAAATCGTATTGAGAACGGTTGTTTTTCCGGCGCCATTGGCGCCGATCAAGGCAATGATCTCCCCTTTTTTTACCTGGAGTGAAACGTCGGTCAAAGCCCGGATCGTTCCGTAATTTACAAACAAATTGCGGATGGATAGCATTTCAGCGGACCGCCCCCTTTCCAAGGTATGCTTGGATAACTAAGGGATTATTGCGGATCTCCTCTGGGATACCCCCGGCAATTTTGGCTCCATAATCAAGGACTACAATTTGATCGGAAATTTTCATCACAAATTTCATATCATGTTCCACCAGTAAGATGGTAATTCCGGAGTTACGAATCATTTGAATCAGTTCCATCAATTCCTTGGTTTCCTGGGGATTCATTCCCGCCGCCGGCTCATCCAGCAATAACAGGGATGGCTTCAAAGCCATGGCCCTGGCAATCTCCAAACGGCGTTGTTCCCCGTAGGGCAGGTTTTTGGCCAATTCCCGCCGTTTTTTATCCAAACCGACCATTTGCAGACAATGGAACGCCCAGTCCTGCAATTCCTTTTCCTCGTTTTTGATTCCGGGAAGCCATTTCAGCAAAGCGCCGGTCATATTCCGCTTCCCGCGCGTATGGGCTCCAATAAGCACATTATCAAAAACCGTCAATTCATTGAACAGGCGAATGTTCTGGAAAGTACGCCCGATACCAAGGGTCGCGATTTGGTAGGATTTCCGGTTGCTGATATTGATATTGTTAAACAGGATCTTGCCTTCCGTCGGTTTATACAGGCCCATAATCAGATTAAAAATCGTGGTTTTTCCAGCGCCGTTGGGGCCAATCAACGCCCGAATCTCCCCCTTTTGGACGGCGAAAGTTACCCGGTTAACCGCAACCAAACCTCCAAAACGGATACTAACATTATCTAACTCCAGAACCGGCATGAACTCCTCCAACAAAATCTTATTTTTATAGGTTCGCGAAATATAAATTCCCTGTTTACGATAAGTTTCACGCGTTTAAACCTTTCTTACGAAAGATTTTCAGGACCATTTCTTTAAAATTAACTCCGCCCAAAAGTCCATTAGGGCGGAAGATCATCAATACAATTAAAATAAGTCCGTAAACCAACATCCGGTATTGTTTCATGAACCCCAGAAATTCGGGGGCGGTGGTAAGGAGCGACGCACCCAGGATGGTACCCGGAATGCTCCCCAGCCCCCCCAGAACGATCATATTTAAGATATCGATGGATTTCGAGAAACCGAAATCGGATGGGTTGATATAGGCAATAAAATGGGCGTATAAACAGCCCCCCACCCCGGCATAAAAAGAACCAATTGCAAAAGCTTGAATTTTATAACGGATGGTATTAACCCCCATGGCCTCGGCAGCTATCTCATCTTCCCGGATGGCTTTTAAAGCCCGTCCAAAACGGGATTCCTGAATAAACGCCACGGCAATGACGGCCAATATGGCAATTACTAATACATAAATCGCTAAAGGAATCGTGGTATAAGGGGGGGGCACGGAGAGACCCAACGCCCGGTTGGTGATATCCAAATTAAGAAAAACCACCTTTAATATTTCAGCGAAACCCAAGGTGGCGATGGCCAAGTAGTCCCCGGAGAGCCGCAGGGTCGGAAATCCGATGAATAAACTGCATACGGCGGCGATAAGACCGGAGCACACTAAATTAATCCCAAAAGGCATCCCCAGTTTAATTGTAAAAATAGCCCCGGCAAAGGCGCCAATGCTCATGAAAGCCGCATGGCCCAGGGATAACTGCCCCGTATAACCGGTAATGATATTCAAACCCAATGCCAGGATAATCCCAATACCAATATTAACGAGTATTTGCAATAAATAAGGATCAATCGGGTTAACGATATTCTGTAGAAAATTTCCCATCCATATCCTACACTTTCTTTTGAATCTTCTTGCCCAGCAGCCCGGTGGGCCGGAACAGCAGGACTAAAACTAAAACGGCGAAGGCAATCGCATCCCGGTATGAGGAAAATCCCACAGCTACCGTAAAGACCTCGGTAACCCCCAATAAGAGCCCACCCAGCATGGCCCCGGGAATTGACCCAATCCCCCCGAGGACCGCGGCGGCAAATGCTTTCAACCCCACCAGCAATCCCATATTAAACGATACGGCGTTAAAATAAATTCCGACCAAAACTCCTCCGGCGGCGGCCAAGGTTGAACCCAAGGCAAAAGTAAACGAGATCACCAGGTTTACATTGATTCCCATCAAAGCGGCGGTATTATAATCCTGGGAAGTAGCCCGCATTGCCTTGCCGATTTTGGTGTGATGAACGATTAATTGCAGCGCCAACATTAAAAAACCGGAAACGGCAAAAATCAGGATCTGCAAAAAGGAAATGGAAACCGGACCGATTTGTATTTGTCCGTTGGGAAAAATTCCATCCGGGAACCCCTTGGCATCAGCACCGAAGACCAATAAAGCCAGGGTAGAAAGAAAAATGGAGACCCCAATGGCTGAAATCAGCGCCGATAGACGGGAGGAATTTCGCAGCCGGCGATAGGCCACGAATTCGATCAACATTCCCAGGAGCATGCAGAAGATCATGGCCAGGATTAAAGCCACAAAAATATTAACCTTCAAAACCATGACCATTAAAAAGGCAAAAAAAGCTCCGGCCATGAAGATTTCGCCATGGGCAAAATTAATTAACTGGATGATTCCATATACCATGGTGTATCCTAAAGCGATCAAAGCATAGGTGCTGCCGAGGGCCAATCCATTGATAAGTTGTTGCCAGAGCATAAAGGCCTCCTCATCGATATAACCGGGGAATCCTAGAAATTGGGAGGCCGCCGGCCGGAACCGGCGGTCTCGCCACTGATTGAGATTTTCTTATTGAACTTTCACCGGAACTTTGGCTTTTAAAGAAAATTTACCATTTTTGATTTCCAATAAATAGACCGGACTTTTAAGCGGTTCCTGATTGGCCCGGAAGGTAATGGTCCCTGAAACGCCGTTATAATTCCTGGTTTTGGCAACTTCATCCCGGAACTTGGCGGGTTCGGTACTTTGGGCCCGTTTCAATGCTTCGGCCAGGATTACCACCGCGTCATATCCTTGGGTTTCGAAGAGGCCTGGTATGGTTCCTTTTTTGGCGGCTTTAAACTTCTCGATAAATTTCGCGGTGGCCGGGGTGGGTTGTTCGGGAGAGAAACCGACGTACACCATGGAACCTTCGATGGCTTGTCCGCCAAGAGTGATCAGGGTTGGAGAATAAAGGCCGTCACCGCCGAACATGTTGATTTTCAGCCCTTGCTTCCGGGCCTCTTTCATAATTAAAGAACCTTCGGTGTAATAACCGGAGAAAAAGATGACATCGGGATTCTTGGCTTTGATATTGGTGATCTGCGCGCTGAAATCTTTATCGCCATCCTTGACCTTTTCATCGGCGACAATCGTAAAATTCTTGCCTTTGATGGCTCCTCTGAAAACCTGAGTCAAGCCCACACTGTAATCATTATTATCGGAGGTAATTACCGCCACTTTTTTGAAACCGGCATTATTTACAAAATAATCGATGAGCGCCGGAATGGCCACCGTGTCCAGCAGGGTATCGCGGAAGATATATTTCCCTAATTCAACCACTCCGGTACCGGTTGCGCCGGCCGAGAGCAGAATTACCTTGCTTCTTTCACAAATCGGCGCCGCGACCTTGGTAATCCCCGTAGTGGGGTCCCCCACAATGGCAATCACTTTTTCCCGGCTGATAAACCGTTGCACAATGGTGGCGGCTTCCTGTTTGTCGCCCCGGTTGTCGGCTTCGACGATCTCGATCTTTTTCCCAAGGATACCCCCGGCTTGGTTGATCTCATCGGCGGCCATTTTCATTCCAGCCAGTGTTGGATGGCCGTACATGGCCACATCACCGGTAAGGGCGCCCAAAAAGCCGATTTTAACCGTTTCATTTTCTTTACATAGCCCATAACCGGCCCATACGGCCCCAATCAATCCCAAGCATAACAATATGGCGGCAAGTTTTTTCAAAATTATTCCTCCTTATGCTTTTTTTACTGAAAAATCATTTTTTATTTCTACAAAAACTACCAATAACCTTCTTAACTCTTGTCCATGGATATACAAATCTTGGAATCCCCCAAAAATTAATATATATCTGTTTATCGTTGGACATTCATGGGAGTGTCTTCAAGATAACCACAAGGACCGGTAACACATTTGCCACAAACATCGCAAGTATCCAGATCATCGTAATGTTCATCATTCGCTAAACACCGGCCGTAACACAATTTCCGCCGGAAGTCTGAATCTCCTAACGCCGTAACCGGACATATTTTGCTACAATAGCTGCAATTTCGGGATTGATGAAAGCAACTATGGATAACCTCCGGCCGGGGAGATGCCTCCAGCGGGATATCAAGAACTCCCGATCCAAACCGGCCGCCACATCCTTTCCGGGTAATCAGGAGATTGTTGCGACCGAATGTGCCCAGCCCGCAAGCATAAGCCACATGGCGGTGGGACCAAGTGGCGATGAGCAATTGGCGGTCAAAAACATAGGTGGGTGGCTGTGATTCATAGCCCATGCTCCGGGTAGCACAATGTTTTTTAATCTCCACCGAAATTCGGGAGATTAATTGATTGGTTTCAATATATACTTGAGCCCATTCCCGGGAAGCAAATCCCCCGGGCCGGTTATGTTCCAAAATACTTTTTTTAAACGGGAGAAAAAAGGCGAAAACGGTTTTGGCCGCAGGTAATAAATCCGTGGGCAACAGATGATCCGGTCCCACGGCGGTTTTAAATTTCAAAAAGATGGGATCCTGCGCGTTCGCGTATCCGAAAAGAGGTTCCCGGTAATAATCCAGACCGCTGGAATGGATTGTTTCAGCAGTAATTTTTTCGATTATTTTTTTGTTTTCTATCATTTCTTTCATTGATGACTTATAAAACCTCATTTTTATTTATTATAACATTTTTGTCTTTCCATTGCCTAGTTTCATTTTCGGATTAAAAT
>JAEZJQ010000062.1 GCA_023436305.1 Bacillota bacterium | reverse complement strand
AGTTTGGCAGGAGGCACGACCGGCTGGAGGATTTTGAACGAAGACAGGAATGCGAAGGGTGTGGGTGTTTGGGATATTGTGTCCGGTAATATTTTCACTCATCCATATTGCTTTGAAGTAGCTCAATACTGGTCATTAATATGAAAATCAAGCTTCACCCATCTGGGGTGGAATCCTTGGGTTCGCTTGATTTTCATTTATACCTCTACGAGCCCGTTTGATGGCCTTTCATCGGGGTTAGTATGAAAAAGACCTTCAGAAACATTGTCTCGGCAATATCGAATAGCAAAGCTAGGAGTCTGTGCGGCTAATCGATTTTCGAAGCGTATTTAATATTAAGTGCATATTCTAATACAATATATAGTGGTTTTAAGTTATTAAAAAGTGTTACGCGCACAGACTCCTAGCGGTAGGAATACCGCTTTTCAAAGGGTCAAGGGAGGCCCTTGCGGGGGCCGGGGTGTCCCCGGTACTATATCGATTCCCCTTCCTTGCGAGGAAGGGGCTAGGGGATGGTTGGCCCGAATTTCAACTTTTTCATCCTTGTTTGCGCCAGACTCTGGCATAGCGGTTAACACGAAAAAGACGAGCTAATTCCGGTGTCGCGATTAAATCCTCTTGTGTTCCCGGATTAAAATCCTTTTTCTTTACCATGCCGCTCTCTCTAAATTTTAAATAATTTTCAGTTATCATCAAAAAGATTAAACTATTTTTCCCCATTCTCCTGCCTACCAATCACTTAATTTTATCGTTTCAAAAACAAAAATACCTTCAGAATATTGTATTATTCCGTGATATGGGTCACTATTCTCTTATTGTAAACTATAAAGATATAGAAAGGTCAACAAGCTATTCCCCAGACTTCGATCTCCACGCAATGGTTGGCATGATGAGATCATTTTCGGTGAATAAATCCGAATCCACCTACAAAGTTTAATGATTATGATGAAAACCTATAAGGAGCGATCCGAAACCTTGGGAATTAAAATTGACTCCATCTACAAAAGCTATCAAAACGGCACCGAGACCACCGAGGTGCTGAAAGACGTTTCCCTTGAGGTTCAAGACGGAGAATTTGTGGCGATTCAAGGACCGTCCGGTTCGGGGAAATCAACCCTAATGAATATAATTGGCTGCCTGGACCGTTTTAACCGGGGTACCTACCGTTTGGATGGGCTGAATATCGGTAGCGCCGACGATAACCAGCGGGCCAATATCCGGAACCGGAAGATTGGATTTGTCTTTCAGTTTTTCAATCTGTTACCCCACTATACCGCCCTCGAAAATGTCCAATTGCCGTTATTTTACAGCAATATAGCCCCCAAAACCGCTTTCCAAAAAGCTATAGCGGCTCTTGAAATGCTGGGTTTAAAAAACCGGATGCATTACCGGCCTAATCAATTGTCCGGCGGCCAGAAGCAACGAGTGGCTATCGCCCGGGCCATTATCAATTCTCCCAGTATTATTCTGGCGGATGAACCCACTGGAAGCCTGGACACAAAGACGGGCCGGGATGTCATGAATATCTTGAAAGAGCTGAATTCCCAACAAAAGACGGTGGTAATGGTAACCCATGATCTGGGTTTGGCCAAGCTGGCGGATCGAATTATTCAGATTCAGGACGGTATGATTTTGGGAGGGGTATGATGAACATCGGTGAAAACCTGCGAAATAGTCTGAAAGGAATGTTTCGAAACCGCCTGAGGACATTTCTAACGCTTTTGGGGATTATTATCGGTGTTTTTTCAGTGATTACCCTGACGTCCATCGGTGAAGGCGTGAAACGGCAAGTTACCTCCCAGGTCGAGTCACTGGGAGCCAACTTGATTTATGTGATGCCCGGAAAAATTTCTTTGAAACCGGGCCGCGGCCAAAACCGGCGAAGCCGGTTAGGGATCGAAACCAATCAATTCAGTACGGCGCAGAGCACGTTAACCTATGATGATGTTTTGGCATTAAAAAATCAAAGAACTATCTCTGCCGCCACCGGGTTTTTCAGCGGCATCGACCGGTTGGATAAACTGAAATTAATGGTCTCCACCCTGGGGGTTGATGAAGATTACTCCAAAATATCCACTCAAACCTTGAAGTACGGCCGTTTCTTCACCAAAAAAGAACGCTTGGAAAAAGCCCGGGTGGCGGTGTTGGCTTATCAGGCCAACCGGGAAATTTTTGCGGGCGCAAAATCAATTGGCAGAAGTTTCACCTTAAACGGCAAGGATTACCGGGTGGCGGGGGTGTTGGCCTATAAGAAACCGCAAAACTTCGGACCGGCCACTGAAGACTTAAACACCCGGATTTATTTACCGATCACTGAGATGATGGACCGGAACCCCGTTAAAAACATTCAACAAATCTACCTCAAAACCAAAACGGCGGTTCAAGTGGCGCCCGCTGAAAAAGCCATCCGGGCGGTTTTGAAGAAACGCCATAACCTGGAAGACTTCTCCGTGTTCAAACAACAGGATATGTTGAATGCGATTAACAACATCATTGGCATTCTGACTGCCGCCCTGGGCGGTATCGCAGCCATCTCATTGGTGGTCGGAGGCATCGGCATTATGAATATCATGCTGGTTTCGGTAAAAGAACGGACCCGGGAAATTGGGGTTCGCAAAGCCTTGGGCGCCAAATACCGGGATATTTTAATCCAATTCTTAATCGAAGCCGTGGTGTTAAGCCTGTTGGGTGGTGTATTCGGTTTATTAGCCGGACTGATGGGCTCCAGGCTCATCCCCACACTCTTTCCCCAGGTTCATACTGCCATATCTCCGTTAGCCGTAGGAGTTTCATTGCTATTTGCGGTTTTGGTGGGAGTATTTTTTGGGGTATATCCAGCTGCGTTGGCGGCCCGGTTGGACCCGATTGAGGCGCTCAGGAGTGAGTAAAACATTGATTTTATTAAACCGGTTCACCCTCTTCATAAATACTCTCTACCTTCCGAAAGCAATTTCCAATTAGCCCGTAGTTCATCCTCATGGATTGCTATCCATCCTATAATCATTTTCAATTGTTTGGAAGGTATTTCCCCTGCGAGTATCTCGCCCTCCAAAGTGATCCCGGCTTCCTTTATACTATTTTAGCAATTGCTAATAAAAAAATTAAACGAATCGCAGTGTTTTTTATTTCGCCCTATCATAATAATTTCCAGGTATAAATCATAAACTTTTTACCTATACTTTTTATATACCGAACGGTAAATAAGAGTTACAGGAAACCCATCCATCATGAACAACCAATCAACCATTCTTTCAACCGCCCTACAATTATTCGCATCGCGCGGTTATGACGCAGCCGGCGTCCAAGAAATCGCGGCAAAGTCCGGGATCACCAAACCAACGCTTTACTATTACTTCGGCAGTAAAAAAGGGCTGTTGGAGACAATCCTTACCGAATACGGCGGCCGATTATATGAAGTAATTCGTAAAGCCGCCATTTACCAAGGCGATTTATCCGCTAGCCTCGAAACTCTGGCCACCGGTTACTTTCAATTTGCCCAGGAACATGCTACATTCTACCGGATGCAACTGGCCATGTACTTTGCGCCCCCGGACAGTGAGCCGAACCAAATAGTCCGCCCAATGAACGAAGCCCAGCATCGGTTGATTGAAGAACTGTTCCGTGAGGCTGCCAATCATCAAGCCAATATGAAAGGAAAACACCTGGGGTACGCGGCCACCTTTATCGGAACCATCAACACTTACATCGGATTCGCCTTGAACGGCTATATTGAATTTAATCAAACATTAGCCCATCAAGCGGTACATCAATTCTTGCATGGAATTTATCAAAACTCAAACTAGGAGGAGACGGAAGATGAAAGATTTGCAGGGTAAAGTGGTGGTAGTCACCGGGGCGGCTTCGGGGATTGGCCGGACACTGGCTTTCGCTTTGAGCGGGGAGAAAGCGGTTTTGGCATTGGCCGATATTGATCCGGACGGTCTGCAAGCGACACAACGGGAAATTGGGGTGAGTATCGGGCAAGAATCTCAAATTTACCGGGTAGATGTTGCCAAGCGGGAACAAGTAGCGGAATTCGCCGATAAGGTCATCCGGGATTTCGGCAAGGTGGATCTGGTGATCAACAATGCCGGAGTTTCTTCCTCCGGCGGAGTCCATGAATTAACCTATGATACCTTGGAATGGACCATCAATATCAATCTATGGGGTGTCATCCACGGCACCAAGGCATTCTTACCCCACCTGATGGAACGGTCCGAAGCGGGGATCGTGAATATCTCCAGTGTCTATGGGTTATTGGGAATCCCGGGGCAGGCGGCTTATTGCACCAGTAAATTTGCGGTACGGGGTTTTACGGAAAGCCTGCGGCAAGAACTGTCCAATACCAATATCTTCGTAACCCTCGTATTTCCCGGCGGAATCAAAACCAATATCGCCAAAAACTCCCGAACCGACTATTCCGTCGACGCGGAAACCTATAAGAAAGGATTACAAGAATTCGAAACAACACTTAAAACCTCACCGGAAGAAGCGGCCCAAGCCATTATCAACGGCATTAAACACAAATCCCCCCGGGTGCTTATCGGCAAAGACGCCCGCCAAATTGACTTTCTGGCCCGAATTAACCCCAATTCCTATGACAAAGTCATTGCGAAGCACATGAAGACGAAAGTATTGTAAATGAAAGAGAACAATCAATAATCTCCCGGGTTTAATCATTAAGCCTAATTTGGATTATTTGCTCAGTTTTTGCTTCAGCTTGGCCAATTCCTCCAGCATGGCGGGGCGGCGGGGGTATATTACACACAAGTGTTCAATCAACTCTAAAGCCTTTTCCTTTGCTCCGGCACCGGCCAGACTTTTTAAATGAGCGCAAACCTGCCGGTACTTTCCCCGGGTATTTGCCGGGCTTGCCTCGCTCAAAATATATTCTTCAAAAATTTTATTAGTCTCATCCGGATATTGAGTGGCTAACTGCTTCCCGTATTCGGAAATATAGTACTTTTGCTGCCTTATTGCTTCTAGCAGGAGTTCCAATTCATCTTCCTGGGATAATAAGGCAATATAATAATGAGAGGCGATTTTCTTTGGTAGCTCCTGCCATAGAGGTATTTGTTCCCTTTCCCAGACGCCTTGTTGTTCGTAAAGGGCTTTCAGTTTGCGAAAATAAGTCTTATCCCCTTTGAAAAGAATCCCCCGAACCGTAGCTATCAAAGAATCGGTATTATTCGTCGCCTCATAAATTTGTTCCAGAAAGTAAGCCCATTGACTCGGTTTACCGTAGTAACCGTAGTCATTTTTAGCCAAGGCTTCGAGGCAAAGCTGCTCGGCAAAGAAAAAATCCTTTTTGGAAAGGGCTTCTTCCACGGCGATTTTTCGAAATTCATCCAGATCAAGATTGTCAAAAAGGTATTTTCGGGCCGCTTCCTTGCCGTGAAGCCTCTCGGTAATACCCAGGATGATAAACAACTTATCAGGATAATCTTCGCCACTATACATACCACCAAGGGCAGGAAAAAGATCGTATATTTGACCCGCCTCTTTTTCATTACTTACGAAGTAAACAGCCGATTTCAAAAGCCAGTAAGCCCATTCTGCCCAATCTTCAAAAGCTTTGTTTTTAGCGGTTTTGATCAGAGTGTCAAAGTATTTTTTATCTCCATTTTCGGCCACATTTTTACAGATCACGTCAATTTCTTCAAGGCAAAAATGGATTATATCCCCGCAACCGCCTCCGGAATCATCGGCATGAGATACCAATTTCACAGTTTCCAACAATACCATGATATAAATTTTAAAGGCTTGCTGATATTCTAGGGCTTTTGCGTAACGTTCGGCAACATTCATCACGGCCTGTATCTCAACGCATACCCTGTTACACCCGCTGTATGGAACAAAACCCCGGTCGGAGTTGCGGCGGATGGCGATTTTTATTTGTTCCTTAAGGTCAAGAAGCTCTTGGTTCGAAATGATATCACCTTCTCTACTCAATATATGGCTTGCTTTACTTCAATCAAATCAAAAACCTTTAACTCCATCTCGGTTGTCATGTATTTCAAAACAGTCTGTTTTTTGTTATTCAATGATGAATCCACAAATTATATCCGATGGCCGCTGTCTAACTTCCGTTAAATAGCTTGGTATTGTCCCCCATTCTTCCCTTTTGCCCCTTATCCCCTCTAAAACATTCTTAAACCGCCAAGCAACCCACCCAGTGGCCATCCGCCACCTCTCTAAATTCCGGCTCTCCCTCCGCGCACTCCGGCAGTGCTTTCCGACATCTCGCCCGAAACCGGCACCCGGGCGGCGGGTCTACCGGGCTGGGCACATCTCCTTCCAGCACTATACGCCTGCGCGACGCCTCCAGAACCGGATCGGCAACCGGTACCGCCGATAGTAAAGCCTGGGTATAGGGATGCAACGGGTTCTTATATAACTCCCAGGACTCCGCCAATTCCACCAGTTTCCCCAGGTACATCACCGCAATCCGGTTGCTGATATGCCGGACCATGGCGATATCATGGGCAATGAAAAGATAGGTAAGCTTCATCGTTTCCTGGAGGCTTTCGAGCAAGTTTATGATCTGGGCTTGGATGGATACATCCAGCGCCGAAATCGGCTCGTCGCAGATAATGAACTCCGGTTCCACCGCAAGCGACCGGGCAATTCCGATCCGCTGGCGCTGTCCACCCGAGAACTCGTGCGGAAAACGGCAGGCATGTTCCTTATTCAAGCCAACCATATTCAGCAGTTCATGAATCCGGTCAAGCGCGGCTTTCCCCCGGGCAATTCTGTGAATCGCCAAAGGCTCGCCCACAATCTCCGCCACCGTCATCCGGGGATTCAAGGATGAATAGGGATCTTGAAAGATCATCTGCATCTTCCGCCGGAATGGCAACAACTCTTTTTCACCAAGCCCCATAATATCCTGGCCTTCAAATAAAACCCGCCCTCCGGTGGCTTCATAAAGCCGGATCATGGTCCGCCCGACGGTGGTCTTCCCGCAGCCCGACTCCCCCACCAGACCCAAGGTTTCCCCCCGGTTAATGGCCAGGCTGACATGATCCACCGCTTTTAGTGTAGCCTTAACACCCCCGGATACGGTGAAGAATTTGGTTAAGTTTTGGACATCCACGAGAGGTTGAACCTTATTCCGCCTTTGACTCATCTTACAGCCCCGCCTCCTTTACACAACGCGTCCAACTTAGGACGCTCTACAACAGGGGCGCCCGGTTCCAACAACCAGCAGGCCGTTTTATGTTGGCCGGTAATTTGATATGGTGCCGGATTTTCAAATTCACAGATTCTCATGGCATATTCGCAACGGGGCGCGAAGCGGCATCCGGGCGGCGGCGCCAGTAAATCCGGAGGCTTTCCCCAGATGGGCACCAGCTTCCGCTTGCTGTTTTCAGCCAAGCGGGGAATCGATCCCAATAACCCCCAGGTATATGGATGGCGCGGGTCTTCGTAGATATCCCGGATCGCCCCCTGTTCCACGACTTTCCCCGCATACATCACGATTACTTTTTGGCAGAGTCCCGCCACCACCCCCAAATCATGGGTAATCAAAATCACCGCCATATTCAATTGTTCCTTAAGCGCCTTGATTAACTCCAGGATTTGGGCCTGAATGGTCACGTCCAGGGCGGTGGTCGGCTCATCGGCGATTAAAAGTTGCGGTTCACAAGCAAGCGCCATGGCAATCATTACCCGCTGCCGCATCCCCCCTGAAAACTGGTGAGGATACTGCCCTATTCTCTCCTCCGGCGCTGGAATTCCCACCCGCTTCATCAGCTCAAGTCCTTTTGCCACCGCCTCTTGTTTTGACAAATGCTTATGCAGCATCAAACTTTCAATCATTTGTTGTTTTATGGATAAAACCGGATTTAAGGAAGTCATCGGATCTTGAAAGATCATACTGATCTCATTCCCCCGAACCTCCCGCATCTCCCGTTCGGATATCTTCACCAAATCCCGTCCCTTAAAATGAATACTCCCCGAAACAACCCTGCCCGGAGATTGCAACAATCTCATAATCGATAAAGCCGTAACACTCTTTCCACACCCCGACTCTCCCACAACCCCCAACACATCCCCCGCTCCCACCTGAAACCCGACCCCATCCACCGCCTTAACTTCCCCCGCGTGGGTGAAAAACGAAGTTTGAAGTTCTTTTACATCAAGTAATACGTCCATTAATATCCTCCTTACCAAGGACATCTAAACCATCAGTCGAACCTAAAACAATGGTTGTCGATTCTGTCCACCTGGCCGTAAACGACCGGGCTCGGTAGTGTTTCAAATTACACAAATCCAGTTATGTTCTTCTCTTGGTCCTCATTTCCTCATCCTCGGATCCAAGGCATCCCTTAACCCATCCCCTAAAAAATTAAACGCCAACATCATCACGCAAATCGCCCCCGCCGGAAAAAAAAGCTGATACGGAAACGATCGCAACCCGCTCAAAGCGTCCGAAGCCAGCATCCCCAATGAAGCCATGGGCGCTCCGACCCCAAGGCCGATAAAACTCAAAAAAGCCTCGGTAAAAATCGCCTGCGGGATATTAAAAGTCGCCGTCACTAAAATAGGTCCAATACTATTCGGTATCAAATATTTAAGAATAATCCGCATTTTCCCGGCCCCCATGGCCCTGGCCGCCAAAACATAATCCTGTTCCTTCAAAGCCAAAACCTGTCCCCGGACAATCCGGGCCATACTCAGCCAATAAGTCATCCCGATGGCCGCCAGAATATTTTGCAATCCAGGCTTCAACAACACCATCAACAAAATAACCCATAACAGTAAGGGAATGGAATAAAAGACATCCACCACCCGCATCATGATATTATCAACCCGCCCGCCGCTAAACCCGGCGATACCGCCATATAAGACCCCGATGGTCAAACTGATGAACGTTGCGAAAATTCCTACCGTCAATGAAATTCCGGCCCCATACAAACACCGCGTCAGCAAATCCCGGCCTACATTGTCGGTGCCAAACCAATGTTCCAGTGACGGAGGCATATTTTGAAAAATCAGGTTTTGTTTCGTATAAGAATAAGGTGATACATGGGGACCGAAAACAACCAGCGCGAATATAAACCCAATCGCATATAACGATAATATGGCCGCCTTATTTTGTTTCAACCGGCGCCACGCATCCCTCCAATAACCGGTCCGGGTGCCACTAATATCCTGAATATGCTCCAAACGGCTTTCACGGTTTACAGGAGCGAAACTTTCCGGTATATTCACCTTCAACTCTCCTTTCGCACCAGTTTGATCCGGGGATCAATCAGGGCATAACTAATATCCACCACCAAATTCAAAGCGAGCAATAACATGGCGTAAAACACGGTTAGCCCTAAAATGACAAAATAGTCCCGGTTATAAATGCTATTGACAAAATAGTTTCCCAACCCGGGTATGGCAAAGATTCGTTCAATGACAAATGTCCCGGTGAGTAAATTAGCCAGTATGGGCCCCAAAACAGTGATTAATGGAATTAATGCATTTTTCAGGGCATGCCGTAAAACAATCGCTGCTTCACTTAGGCCCTTGGAACGGGCGGTCCGGATATAGTCCTGAGATAACACCTCCAACATACTGGAACGAACCAACCGGGCAAAAAAGGCCAGCGGCAAGGCCGACAAAGCCAATACAGGCAATACCAGATGTGATGGCGTTCCCCATAGAGCCGCCGGCAGCCACTGCAATTTATAGGAGAAAACATACTGCAACAACGTAGCCATAATGAAGCTGGGCATCGATACCCCGATAATCGCCACCAACATCACCATGTTATCCTGCCACCGGGTATGCCGTAACGCCGATAAAATTCCGGCCGGAACCCCTAAGGCCAAAGCCACCAAGACGGCAATGAGTCCAATCAGCGCCGAGATTGGAAACCCTTCTTGAATCAAATCATTGACGGTCCGATCAGGATATTTGAATGAAGGACCAAAATCCAACCGGCTAATCTTTTTTAGATAATCAAAGTATTGTTGCCAAAGGGGATCGCTTAGATGATAATGTTTTTCAATATTCCGGGCAACCTCCGGCGCCACCGCTTTCTCACCGGCGAATGGCCCGCCGGGTATGGCGTGCATTAAAACAAAAGTCACCGTAATGATAAACAACAACGTCACCAGGGAAGAGATAACCCGGTCACAAAAAAACCTTGCCATTGTTTCACTCCCTCAAATTCAACGTATGGAGTTTCGTGTGGACCATAGAACATAGAAGCGTAAGTGTATGGCTTATCGCTTAATGCTTTTCAATATAAACTCCCGAAAAATCTACCAGCCCCACGGCAGAGTAGCGGACGCCTTTGACCCACGGTTTGATGATATAGGGACGGGTATAGAAATAGATTGGTAAAATGGGCATCTCGTTCATCAGCATCTTCTCGGCATCATGCAATGCTTTATATCGTACTTTGGGGTCATTGGTACTCTTGGACGTATCAATGAACCGGTCATATTGCGCATTGGTCCAACCGGTGAAGTTATTGCCGTTTCCCGAAGCCCAGATATCCAAAAATGTCATCGGATCAACATAATCACCAATCCAACTGGAACGGGCCACTTGGAAATTACCGGTACCGCGTGACTCAAGATACACTTTCCATTCCTGATTGACCAGGGTGGTTCTAATTCCTAAATTTTCACGCCACATCTCTTGAATGACTTCAGCGATTTGTTTGTTGGTTTCATTGGTATTGTATAATATTTCGACAACCGGGAACTTTCGAATATCAGAATAACCGGCTTCCGCCAGTAACTTTTTGGCCTCCTTTATTTGGCTGTCTTTCAGGTACTCACCGCCAACCGTCCGGAAAATTTCTTTGGGATTCGCATCGGGTATACCGTACGGCACAAACGCCAGAGCTGGCTTTTCACCCGCTTTGGTGATATACTTCACGATTTGATTGCGGTTAATGGCCAGCGCCAAAGCCTTTCGGACCCGGGGATCGTTGAATGGCGGTTTCTTGGTGTTAAACATATAATAATAAGCGCCGATACTGGGGCTTTGTTTGATTAGCCCCGCCGCAGTCAAACGCGGTATCTCGGGACGGGGCAGCTCATCGCACAAATCAAGCTGTCCGGTATCGAACATGGTTAAAGCGGTACTTTGTTCTTCCACGGTATAAAAGACCAGCTTTTGTAATTTTACTTTGGTTTTGTTCCAATAATACGGGTTCGGCGCCAATTCCAGTTTTTCGTGATGGACCCAACGGGTTAATCTGAAAGGTCCATTACCGATATAGGTTTCAGGATTACCGGCCCATTGCTCGGGATTCGCTTTCACAACTTTCGAATTAACCGGGTACAGGGACGGATTAATGGTTAAGGCCGGAAAATAGCTGCAAGGAGCATTTAAGGTGACCACCAGCGTATATTTATCGGTGGCTTTCACGCCCACCTGGCTGTTATTTTTGATTTTTCCGGTATAGTAATCTTTGGCATTCTTTAAATAAAAGAGCTGACTGGCGTTACTGGAAGCCGTAGCGGGATTGAGCAATCTTTTCCAAGCATATTCAAAGTCTGCGGCGGTTACCGGATCGCCATTGGACCAGCAGGCGTTTTTACGGATGGTAAAGGTGTAGGTTTTACCATCGGGAGAAACTACCCATTTCTCGGCAGTTCCCGGCACTGGAACATCATTGTCGCCAAAAACCGCCAGCCCTTCAAAACAGGCGTACTCGACCCGGAATTCGGCGACACCGACGGATTTGGCCGGGTCTAAATGCTGGGGTTCAACCGCCAGGTTGTAATTTAGAACCTGAATCTTATTCACGGCTTTCTTACCGGATGGCTTGGCAAAAACTACAGTTCCGATCAACGCCAGGCCAAACAGAACAAAAATAACGGACCAAACGCGGTTATTCTTCTTCATCAACTCGGACCCCCAAATAATGAATCTTTATTAAATATCTGGATGAAACTTAAGTAAATTTAATTTTTTATTTTTCGCTGCCTCCAACGAAAAACCTTTATATTTATATTGGTAATTCGGGTTTTAACACCCAATAACCTTCCGGCTTCACCGGTAATTATCCATAAAACGTTGCTTTTTCTGCAAGCTTTTGGGATAATAATGCTTAAATTCACCCTATTACTGAATACTATAGGATTATGGAATTCGCTGTTTCCAAATGGAAGAGGTTGTCAATATGGTAAATGATACGGCAGGCTTTGGAGTCATCCAAGTATTACTATCCATATTCTGGTCCGGCCCCAATGAAGAACAGGTTTATAAAGATATTAGCGAAAGCGCCGCAATCAATCCCGCCCTTTGGTCCGAGAGCCTGAACAGTAACCAACGGTTATGGCTGGTTGGCAAAGTGGATACCACGGCTATTTTCGGGGAAAGAGTGATTATCTTTGACCGGCAAGGTTCCTGGTTAAAGGTAGCCGCCGTGTCCCAACGCACCAGGCAAAGTATATCGGGCTACCCCGGTTGGGTTTTAGTAAATCAGGTTGGCCATAACCCAACTTATCTGAAAGAACAGAACAGTTTGGCTGAAGCGGTGATATCCGTGCCGAAAGCCACCATTTATACTGATTCGGATCTTACCCAAGCCGGGGGAATACTCAATTACCAAACCAAGTTGCCTTTACTCGCCGAAAATGAACTTTCCCGGAAAGTGCGCCTGCCCGGCGGAAATTGCGGCTATCTTTCCCGGTGTGATACCAAGAAATCCACCGAACTCGTCTTTTCCCATGATAACATCGTCAGTGAAGCCCGGCAGTTTTTGGATTTAAAGTATTTATGGGGCGGAACTTCAAGTTACGGATTTGATTGCTCCGGCTTCATGTTTCGCCTCTATCAATCCCAAGGCATATCCATCCCCCGGGACGCTTCCGAGCAGGCCCAGGCGGGGATTTTTGTTCCAAAAGAAAACTTGCTTTTGGGTGATCTGCTTTTCTTTACCCGGGATAATCATCCGGATAAAATCCATCATGTAGGCATGTATATCGGGGAGGGCTTAATGATTCACTCACCGAATAGCAAATCAGCCATCCGGATCGAATCCTTCGAAACGGGGGTTTACGGGGAGGAGTTCTGGGGGGCGCGGAGGTTTGGGTAATTCATTGTAAGTCGAGTGCTCTCCTGGCATGAGAAGCCGCTTCTTACCAACCAGGAGATGTGTTTGTAATAGTAATAAAGGGGCGGTCTATGATAAAAGTCAAGTACAAATTTAAGCTACCATCTTTTTAAATTCAGACAACTTACTTTTGTATAGTTTTTCATTAATCCAATAAAACTGTTTTTTTCGTTTGAGCATGTAAAATGCACAAACTAAAATTTTTCGAATCATAGCCATTCGGTAAACACCGGCTTTTTTGCCAACTTTGATCCGTTCGTAAAAAGAACCCAGGTGATCTCCCGATTTAGCAAAATGATTTACCGATTGCGATAATAGCGAACAACTTAACGAACGGGCAAATTTATTTGTAGAGCCAATTTTTGTCGTATTATTTGATGATTTCACTTTTGGTGCAGTTCTTAAGTAAGCACAAAACTTTTTAACACATGGAAATCGGTCAATATCTACAATATCTGCCATCAAAGCGATTGCAGTTAGTGGACTAAACCCTTTAATACTTAATAGTAATTCAATTTCTTTAGGAAAAAGCTCATGTCCTAACTTATAAATTATTTTTTTAAGTTCTTCGGTTTCGAGTTCAATATTATCACTCAGCAATGCGCTAAAATTTCATAAAAAAGACCGGACTCCAGCAGTCCGGGTTTATACCTCCATTGTAGAGCCCTTGGATAACGGCATACAATTTTACGCAATCACCGCGGCGGATAATGGCATTAGAATTGAAATATTGATATGCCCACCTTGCTTGCCGAATCGAAGTTTAAATATGCGACGGTAAATCTCACCCTTTCCATTGGTCATTTCGGTCATTAAAAATTTTAAAAAGGGGCTGTCCCAAAAGAAATCTTTAATGATAAAGATACACAATATCCATGGATAGTAAATATATAGCGGTTTGCTTGGTCAAGGATGCTATATATTGTATATCTTATTGATTTTAAAGTTCTTTTTAGACAGCCTCTTTTCTTGGAAATTCCTTTTATAATCCGACCCCAATAATCTCCACATTGTCCAAATAAGCGGGATTTCATTCACAGCTTTCAGACCCTGGAATACACCGGTGGCACTAACGGTACTGTTATCTTCACAAATTGCCGTAACCACCATATTTTGGGTCAACCCCGCCAGAATACTGTAATTGGCCGTATCCAATGGAATGGCGGTTACTTAGGGAGCCTTTACAATAACTTGCGTGGTGGCGGTCAAGTCCAGACGTCGGGCAGTGAGGGTCACCGTTCCCGGTTGGATACCGGCAACGATACCATACCCATTAATTGAAGCAATTTGTGATTCGGAAAACTGATAGGATGATGAGAGGGTCACATCCACCACCCGTCCGTCGGAATAATACCCCAATACCGATACATTGGCCGTTGTACCCTCTAAGACGGCGTATTCGGAAGAACCAAATGCAATCCTGGTGATGACCGGCATGGTAATCCATATTCCCGCTGTGGCCGTTTTGCCCTGATAGGTTACAGTCAGGTTCATGTTTCCGGAAGCCCGGCCGGTAATCAAGCCGGTGGCATCCACCGTGGCAATCACGGTCCAATCCACTTGATATGTAGCGGAATTTGTCACATCCTCGGTGTGGTTATCGGAATAGATCGCCGTAACCACTACGTTTTGGGTTAGGCCTACCGGCATCGTATAAGTAGACTCATTCAGACGAATACCCGTCAAGTAAGGCGGGCCTACATTCACCGGGGCGGTGGCGGTTTTATCTTGATAACTCACAGTTAAGGTCGTCTCTCCTTGGAGTAACCCGGTGATCCGGCTGGTGAATCGGCAGAGGCAATATTGTTATTGGCAATTTGATAGCTCGCGGAACTGGTCACATCTCCGGAACTATTATCGGAATAAGTTGCAGTAACGGCCACATTCATGGTAATCCCGGCCGGCATCGAGTACGACGGCGCATCCAGGCTGATGGCCGTCACGACAGGTTGTGATATAATAACCGGCGCAGTGGCGGTTTTGCCCTGATAGCTCACGTTGATGGTCGTGGTTCCCTCTTGCTTGCCTGTAATCATCCCGGTAGAATCCACAATGGCTATATTGCTGTTTACAATTTGATAAGAAGCCGAATCCGTAACATCTTTCGTGCTATTGTCCGAATAAACCGCCGTAACAGTTACATTTGTAGTTAATCCTGCCGGCAGCCCATAACTGGATGAATCCAGCCTGATTGATAGTACCGGAGCTTCAACGACAACTTGGGCCGTGGTTGTTTTTCCCGACATACTTACTGTTAGAGTTGCAGTACCGGGAGCCACTCCTTCAATCTTGCCTGTTTGATACACTTTAACAATCCCCGGATCGGAAGTTTGATAAGACGAGTTAGCGGTTACATTCTTCGTGCTGCCGTCGGAGTAGGTTCCGGTAACGATTACACATAGTTGTTCGTTTTTCTGAATCGTATAAGTACTTGCATTCAGATTAATTGCCGTGACTACCGGCGGCAAAGCATACACCTGTGCCGAAGCGGTAAAACCATTGGATTTTACCGTTAAAGTTGTGACTCCGTTAGCCAGCCCCTTCATTGTTCCTGACGTATCCACCGAGGCAATACTTGGATTGGAAATACTATAGGTTACGGAATTGGTTACATTTTTCCGGCTATTGTCGGAATAAGTCGCCGTAACCGTTACATTTTGGGTTAACCCGATGGGTATCATATAACTGGACGCATCTAGCGCAATTGCAGTTATAACGGGTTCCATGACGACTATCCCGGCAAGTACGGTTTGGCCTCCGTAACTAACCGATAACGTAGTTGTTCCGCAAGTCAGCCCTTTAATCATTCCCGCTGAATCAATGACGGCGATTTCCATATCGGAGATTTGATAGCTTGCGGCATTGGTCACATTTTGAATACTGTTATCGGAATAAATTGCGTTTACGTTTACATTCTTGGTTAAACCGACGGGCATCTCGTAACTGGAGAAATCCGGACAAATTTCAATTAAGACGGGCGCCTCCACAATTATTTGAGCCGAGGCGGTTATACTTCCGAAATTTACGGTTAATGTCGTAATTCCGGGCGAAACTCCCTTGATCTTACCTGTGGCGTCAACCGTGGCAATATTTGAATTCCCAATTTGGTAAATTGATGAATTGGTAAAATCTTTGTTACTGCCATCCGAATAAATGCCGGTTACTGATACATCCCGGGTCATGCCGGCCGCAACCGAATAATTGGAAGCATCAAGTGAAATGCCGGTTATAACGGGCTTGGTTGATGTCGAGATACGCACGGAGGTATTTTGTGGATCGTGAAAAATCATCGGCCAATCCATATAATCCGGATCATAGTCGGCATTAAGCGCCAAAACGGTTAATGCGCCATGCACAATCATACTCCCAACATCCAGGCCATAACTTATCGCAATGTCAACTTTCCCATTATTGTCAAAGTCACCCAATACCGGTTCCGTATTGTATAAATCCGGTCCTTCTTCATCAATTCCAAGCATTTTCCATGATCTGATTTTCACTCCGTCTTTATCCAGAGCAATGATATCATAATCTGAAATGAATGTGTCCACAGGTTTACATTTGACGATTACAATTTCCGGGAATGTATCGCCATTAATATCTCCAATGGAAAATTTTCTTAAAAAACTGACGCGATACGGCCAACGACTTGATAACAAAGTCCCGTTCAATTGTAAAACATATACATAATTAATTCCGGAGACAACAATTTCATCGTTACCATCCCGATCCATATCCGCGATTCCAATGTCCACACTTGGAGTATTCATGGTGGTGGTTTGGGAAATAGTAAAAGGCCAGCCTTCCTTAACAGAACCATCGGCCGCCAATAGGTAAATCTTGGTGTCGCCACATGAAACTCTGCCACTCGCCGTGGGGATAGTTTCAACAGTCGATAAAACAATCTCAATTTGCCCATCCCCGTCAAGATCACCCGCGGCCATATCCATAATTAAAGAATTGAGAAATAACGGTTGAACCGGCCAGTTACGGGGAAGCCCGTCCCAACTGTACAGCTTTAGAGAAGAGGAACCATTGGTATCACCATGAACAACAATAATCTCTTTTTTGGCGTCGCCATCAAGATCAACGGCCAGAAACCGGACTTTGGGTTTCAGACTTACATCTTCTTTATCCAATACCGGCAAAGGAAAATTATCGGATACTAAAGTGCCTTGCGTATTCCAAGCAAATAAAAATTTGGTATCGTTATTTTGATGGTCATTACCGACGGCTAAAATTTCAGGAGCGGCATCACCGTTCAAATCCTGAAGTATCATGGGAGTTTGCTGAAAGTTGTACCGATTTGTATTATCCGGCGAAAATTCCACAAAACTATTATCGGGTTTAACAATACGAATGTAGTTACTGTCTCTTGTAAAGACTACTTCTTCCCCCGGATTACCGTCCAAGTTGGCGACCGCCAGTTGATGAAGAAAACCATAATTAAAACTCACGGAATTTTGTAGAACCCCATCATAAGAAAACCGGCAAAAACTTGGCGGGTATGGATAACTTAAAACATCGGGGAGGCTCAAAACCAAACTGCTTGTTCCGCTTATATCTTTTGCTGGCAACACACTGAAGGGAGGATATGTATTTAATTTTTGGGGCCAGTTATCCGAAAAAAGATCCGGTTCTAAATAAATAGTGGTCCGGGCTTCACTGGTAAAACCGGCATTTTCCACCAGCAAACGGATTTGATAGTATCCGGCCCTTCCAGGGAAAACACTGGAATCCCAATTCCCCAAAAGGCCGTTAGTAACCGGAGAATATCCGGTATTTACCAAAGTAAATCCGGTATTGGACCATTCGCTGGGATTTAAACCTTCAGCCCATTCCAGGCGAAAATGCTGAAAGCTTGGTCCGGTGGCTGTTCCATTGATGGGGACAATTTTCCCGGGTTTGAATACCTTAGCCAATACAGGTACCGAAGGAACCACCGGATCGGAAATGTCCGTATAATCTACGTTTATTTCGAGATAATCGGTATATATCTTCTGAGGAACACTGTTATCTTTAACGGTCAGGCGAAGCGTATAAATACCATCCGGGATAACTGTGGCATCAAAAACACCTAATTGGCTTTTGCCAACGGGAGAACTCCCCTGACTGATGAAGTTCCAAATACTGGGGGTATATCCCGCTCCATACTCCAAGGTATAACTTGAGAAATCCAACCCTTTTACGGTGCCGGTAACCGGTACGCACCCGGTTAAAGCGTTCCCGGAAGCAACATCATCCATGTACGCTTCCAATACATTATCCATGCTTGCTGCCTTTAAAGCGTTGGCTTGGCCAAATCCCGATTCTCTGTCAATACCGGTAGCAAAGAGGTCATCCGCTGAAGTGCGGACGACTTGTCTTACTTGTTCATTGGAAAATTCTGAATGGCGGGAGAGGATTAACGCCGCCAATCCGGAAACATGGGGCGCAGCCATGCTGGTACCATCAGCCCGGGTATAGTAATCTCCAAGAGGAGTGCCCATGGTAGTTCCGGTGGCGCGTAGCGAGAGGATGTCTACACCGGGTGCGGCCACATCAATTTCAGTGCCGAAATTGGAAAAAAAAGCTAAACTGCTGCTATTGTCAAGGGCTGACACTGTGATGACATTGTGATAACCGCCCGGATGGAAGTCCTTGACATCGGAATGCTCATTTCCGGCGGCGGCTACCACCACAATACCCAAACTATAAGCATAATCGATTGCTTCTTCTAGCGCCGATGAACTGCCGGGTCCTCCAAAACTGCAATTGATAATATCTGCCCCATTATCCGCCGCATAATGTATTGCGGCAGCTATCCAGGAATCATATCCTTCGCGTTTGTCAAAAGCCTTTAAGTCCATCACCTTGGCATTGGGCGCCACCCCGATAACTCCGGTTCCGTTGTTGCCGACGGCGGCGATAGTCCCCGCCACGTGGGTGCCATGGCCGTAATCATCGATGGATCCATTGGTATTATTGACAAAATTCCAACCCCAGCAATCATCGATATAACCGTTACCGTCGTCATCGATTCCGTTATTGGGTATTTCCCGGGTATTGGACCAAACATTGGCCGCAATATCGGGATGATTTTTGTCGATTCCGGTATCAACCACCGCTACGATAATCCCGGAACCGGTAGCGAGGTCCCAGGCACCGGGGCAGTTAATTTTCTTGAGTCCGTATAAATCATCGAAACTCTGACCCCAACTGCCGCCGCTTGAAAAATAGGGATCGTTGGGCACCATTTGTACGGTGACGACCCGATCGGCTTCGGCATATTCAATACCGGGGTCTTTTCTTAATAAATTAAGCAGCTTGTCAAACTCTTGCTTGTTATTTACATTGGGTTCGAAAACATAGGTACGAGAAACCTCCGGTGGAGCCGAGGTTCCACGATAACGCCCCGCCCGGCGGGAATATTTCCCTTTGATTTGGGCGATAAAATCTTTTTCGGATTTACCGGTTTGTTTCTTCCAGCGGATCAAGTTTTTATAAACCGGGGCCATCCGTTTCAGTTTATATTTTTGGAAAAACGCCGCCATATTCTTGGGTGAGGCGCTTTGGATGTCCATATCCGTTAAACCGAGAGAAGACTCGGCCTGAGCAGCCAAGTCCGCCTTCAGTTTAACGATAAACCGGTAATGGTCCAATGAATTGGGCGGATTGAAACCGGCTTTAGGTTTGGCATCATTTTGTAAAGCCATGCTCGTGGAGGTAAATGCTAAAATGAATAACAAAAGTGCGAAGGGCAAGATTTTCTTGCATTTTAGGCTGGATTTCAACAACAAAGTAAGCACTCCTTCCATGGTGAGATATGTAATTTAAGTCGGATTGTTCCTCCTTTCCAGCAGTTATTCTTCTTTTTAAAAAGGATATTTGATTATTAATATTTCTGCAAATTACATAAAAAACCTCCACTTTATTGTTAAAATTAGGTAAACAATAAAATATCTCCTAATTTCTGAAAATGTTTTTCAACTTTCTTTTCAAACTTTTTGTAACGAAAAGATCACAAACTTTTTAAATTTTCATTTTGTATATTCAAAGCAAAAAGCCTGCAGAATCCTCCGCAGGCTTTGAATTTTTTAATTCTAATTTGTTCTCAATCGAAATCCATCGAATCCTTATCGATAAGAAAGAAATTCTCCTAAACTTCCAAACTACTTTAACAATGCATTCAGAAAGTTTCATACTCTGGTGCCGGAATCCATTTGCACTTCCGGATCCCTTCCGGGGTATCAATATAACAAAAAACCGTTTACTGATTCGGCAAACTTCGAAAAGAAACACGTATCAAAAAAACACCTGTAAAACCCCTGATTGTTAATACGATGCTTCAATTTTACGATAACCGATTAATCCTAGAGGTCACATCATCACTGAACCGGTTGATATGGTCCCGGACGAATTCACTGATATCCAAATTCGGATTATGGATTAAGGGAGTTAAATCCATATTGAAAGTAAGCGCCGAGGCTGTATCAGTAGCATGGGAGGCTGCATAAGTTGCATTTGACAGTCTTCTGCCGGCAACAGCCAGATCATATCTTTTACCGCCGCATATTTGGGAATCAAAGACTTCGACCAATGCCGCTCCAATATTGGGGTGACCGGAGACATCAAATATCACTTTATCTTCATCGTTCATCCAATCCAAATTTCTCCAAACCTCGCATCCGTAAACTTTTTCCGGCAGGGAATCGGCGGGCACACCGCGTAAGGCTTTAATAACCTTTGTCACTACACCGACATGAGTGTCATGCTTATCGGCCAAGTTATGGGTATATATAAATTCCGGCTTGGCCGCAAGGATTAACTCCTTCAATTCATGAATGATATCCTGATTGTTTGGGTCTTTCACCGTGGAACTTGAATAATCAAGCAATGCTAGTGCGCCATACTCCCCTACAAATGCCGCTTTTTTCTGTTCAAGTTTTCTTACGTCCCGCATCTGATCGTCATTATAGGTGGCGTACAATCCATCTCTTGGGCTACCGGCGCCATTTGTAACCACGACCGCCGAAAACCACTGATCATTTCGGCCGAAGCACTTTAAAATACCATCATAGGCCATAATCTCAATATCATCCTGATGGGCCGCGATGGCCATATGGGTAGTTCTTTGAAAGGCCTCGGCAGCCGGTTTGTTATCAGGGATGAATATTTCAGCGCCACTATTTTTAAGTTTCATTGTTTCTTTTTCCTTTCGGGTTATTTTATACCTATTACTCCGGCGATTAAACACATGAATACTTTACAGATTAAATCGCTGTCATAAGCATTATCATATGGATATATTTAATCACCGGAGTAATAAGTTGCTTTCGTTGATAGAATAACTGGAAGCAATTTAGTAATCAAGACCCATTCGCTTCAATTTTATATGGATGAAGGCGAATTGGTATTATAACTCCGGCAGACTGGCTGCGGCAATGGATTGGCCCACCCTCCGATTTAATTCATCCGGCAAATGCAGTTTTATCTTTGCTGCCAGCTCGGGGAATTCAACCTCAAGAACCTGATTCGCCTTTCGAAGAATAATATCCCCACCCTCACCCGAAGAAACACGTCCTAAAATCAAAACATGCTTGATATCATAAAAAATAGCATAATAGGCCACAGCATAACCCAAATAATAACCGATAGATTCAAAGATTTGTTTGGCGCTAGGGTCCCCTTTACAGAGGAGTTCTTGAACCGCTTTTAATTTTTCGGCTGGAGAAGTTTGGGGATCAAAATGGATTCCCGCCGCTAGCGCCAGCTTAATGACCGCATCCTGGGAAAAATATTTTACGCCACAGCCAAAATCGCCGGACCATTCGTCGGCCATGGTCTGCGGGTTAAAATCTACCGGCATAAACGCCAGTTCGTTCAGCCAACCGGTAATATTACCGTCATCATCGATATAGCCACCGGCTTCACTGGTACCCATGGCAATCCCCAGCACCTTCGAGTCGTTTAAATCCATGGCTCCGGCGAGTGCGGTTACATCACCATCGTTGACGACTTCCAACGGCACATCACCCATTTCTTTTTTAACCCGTAGAAAAATGTCTTGCACTTTACCTGCAAATAAATCTTGGGGAACTTTGATAAATAAAGAGGCCGCCATAACTCGGTTGTTGATATAAACTCCGGCGGCGCTGACTCCAATGGCGTCAACTTTTGGCAAATGGTAGGCCGCTGTTTTTATTGCCGTCATTATTTCCTGATAATGATAGTCCGGATCCGCCCAAAGTTTAGGATGCCAAATTACTTCCTCGCTGAAAACCGTTTGGCCATCCTTCACTGCGGCAACCTTCCGATCACTGCCCCCCGCGTCAAATCCAATCCGGCAACCATCCAAATGCCTGCCCACCGGCTTGGTTGACTCATTCGGGTCAGGAACCGAATGATAATGAGTTAATTCCACCGTAAACGGCCTTTCATAAATCTTGCCCATAAAATCAGCATCAAATTGGCGCAAACCACCAGGACCGTATACCCGCCGAATATCTGCGCCGATCTGTTCGGGGCCGCCAATAATTAACCTCCAGCCCCCTTTTTGCCAGAGCAAAGTTTTAATGAACCGTTCCACATAAAAGAAATTCGTTTCAAATAATTCGGAGTCCGGAGCAAAGACTTGAAGTTCACCGGTTGAGACTAAACCGTCATTTCTTTCCAGCGCAATTTTTAAAGGGATAGATTTCCCGGATTCGGCAACGGCTTTCGAAAATGCCTTGAATTCTAAAGCAGCCGGCCGAAACCCGGGATCAAAGACCGGAATAAACCGGGGTTTTACTTGAAAATAGCCGGTTTTCATGGTAGTATTCTCCTAACTCAGATTGATCCCAAAATTATTATAACGTAATCGTAACTTTATGCAATCCCCGGGGATGATCCGGATCTAATCCCTTGATTAGCGCCAATTGGCATGCGAATACTTGGGCAACGACCACGTTAAAAAAGGGAGAAATAAGATCATTATCAGTAGCAGGGATTGCGAAGCCGCATGGACTTTGGGCGAGCAATTCCTTTTTATTGGAGACAATCATTAATTCCACCTGGTTTTTTTGCAATATATTGATGATTTCATGAACGTCTTGAAACGCCGGACCTTCAGGCGCAAATACCATTACCGGAAAATTCCGATCCAGCATCGCAATGGGTCCATGTTGAAAATCCGAACTGGCGAAAGCTTGCGCACGAACATAATTGGTTTCCTGAATTTTTAAAGCCGCCTCCAGCGCGATGGCATAGTTGATACCCCGCGCCAGCACAAAGCATTCATTCATCAATAAGTAGCGTTCCGCTTTGTGATGTATATCTTTGGAAAGCTCAAGCGTAGCGGCGACTTTTTCCGGAACTTTCGCCAGTTCCACTTGTACATTTCTTTGTTCAGCCCATTCAGTGACTAATTGAGCCAGTAAGAATATTTGGGAAGTGAATGTTTTAGTGGCGGCGACACTCGCTTCGACTCCGGCATTGCAATACAGATGAAATTTTGCCGCCCCCGCCAGCGGGGAGTCAAACGCATTCGTAATACTAACCGTTATGGCCCCATGTTGGTTAGCGCTCTTAACGACCTCCAAAACATCGGCGGCTTCACCCGATTGGGAGATACCGATCACCAAAACGTTTTTAAAATTCAAGTTCTTATGATAGACCGTAAATATTGAAGCAGCAGCCAAAGCCACTGGAATACCCAGCAAATATTCGATCAGATATTTGCCATAAACAGCGGCATGATCCGAAGTTCCTCTGGCTGCGATATAGACCAGATTAATATCTTGCGATTTTAGCGTCATGGCAATCTCTTTAATGAATCCGGTATTTTGGAGACATTTTTCGAGTACGGCCGGTTGTTGGTAAATTTCGTCCCACATTTTCGTCATCCGCGTTACCTCATGTTATGATTTTTGTCATCAGTTTTAGGACTGTTTCAACGGCGAGACGCGCTTCTCCGGTTGCGATCCGGAAAGGCTCCCCCGATACGAGGCATGCGGCGAAATGCGCCAATTCTTCCGCATAGGGATCGGCAAGTCCATTGGCCCCTTTCGGGGTCAGGCTCGGTAGGCCGGACAAATTAATTCTTTCTTCCCGATCATCCGTGAACACTTGAAGAAAGGAGGGACCGGTTTCACGGTTGTTCCATTGGTTGTTCCATTCAATGATGCCTTCATCGAACAACAACCGATACCCCATTGTGAACGGATAGCCTTTCGGCATGAGGTGGCCGCCCTCGATACTGGCCCGGGGGCCATTGGGATAGCTCAAGAAAGACATGACATGGCTCGGCCCAACCTTCCCCAGGCGAAACGATTCGCAAGCCCGATAACCCTCGGGTATACCAAAAAACCAGTTAGCGATATCGATATCATGGATCGACAGATCCATAATGGTACCCCCACTTAAGGATTTATTCAGAAGCCAGCCATCCCAGCTCCAATTGGGTGTTTCCGAATTGCGCCAGCAATTATAGAAAAGGGGATTCCCTAAAGACTTTTCGCTGATGACCCGGTGGGCGTAAACATACTGCGGCATGAACCGGCATACGTGGGCAACCATAAGGCGATTCCCCGAACGTTCAGCCGCGGCCAGCATTGCGTCAATCGCTTCCAGATCAACCGCGAAAGGCTTCTCGACGATGACATGGCAGCCCGCCGTAAGAGCAGTGATTACTCCCTCCCGATGCAGGCGGCTCGGCAAGCAGACATCGACAAAATCCGGTCTTTCCGCTTCAATCATCTTACCATAATCGCCGTAACCTTTGCCACCGTGAATGGCAGCCAGTTCCTCGGCTTTTTCCTGATTGTTGTCGGCGACTGCCGTAAGTTGGACTCCGGAAATTTTTTGGTAAGCCTCCGCATGAGTCTTACCGATATAACCTGCGCCGATAAGACAACCTTTTAACATTTTGCTTTTCATGATTCCTCCTAAAAACTTTCAAGCGCTACTATCCATTTGGCCGGTGCTTACCCGTTTGGAGATGGCTCAACCTTTTTTTTAAAAATTCCACCGCCAGCGTTATATCTTCCACCGGATTCGCGCCAACTTCACGCTCAATGGTTAGAAATCCATCATATCCGCAGCCGGCCAGGGTTGTCAGATAATCATCCCAAGGGACCCCACCCTCCCCCAGCGGCACTTCATTGAAGTATTCGCCGAAATTAAAACCATCGATGCCGCTGACTGCAAAAGATTCATAAACTTTAACGGCATCACACGGCTTAATATTAATGCCATCTTTGGCGTGAGTATGGACAATGTAACCGGAGAGCAGCCGGACGCCCTGGACCGGATCAATTCCCTGAACCATAATCAGATTCGCTGGATCGTAATTGACCCCCAAGCCTTTGGTATCGGTATCTTTCAGGAAAGCAAGGAGCCGTTCCGGCGTTTCAGGGCCGGTTTCAATCGCAAGAGTCACTCCGCAACCGGCTGCATAAGCACCCACCATCCGGCAGGCCTCTACCAAGATCTCGTAAGTCCGAGAATTCCGGTTTTCCGGTACAACGCCAATATGAGTGGTTACCACTGTTGTTCCGAGATCCGTGGCCAGATCGACGATGGCGCAGGTACGCCGGATTTTCTCCGGATTCTCCCCGGCAATCTGGAATCCGTGTCCGCCAAGATCGCCACATAATGCCGAGATCGCGATGCCGTTTTCATGGCACAACTTCCGGATTGACTCTCGCGCACGGGTATCCAAGTTATCCGGGGCCATTTCTCCTTGCACGGCATAGCACTGAATGCCATCGACCCCCAGTTCGCGTGCTGTTAAAACGCTCTCAAGTATTGGTAATTTGAGGGAATCGCTCATGATACCTATCTTAAGCATCCTTTTTCTTACCTCCCTAAACGCGGTCTACCCATTATTCATCAGGGAAAAACGGCTGCATTGTTACGATTGATATATGACCCTTGAAATTCCGCCGATTCAATAATCCGCAGCGCTACGATAGCCTTCTCGACGCTTCCGGTGATTCCGGGGAGGATTTCCACCGTAAAAGGACCCGTATACCCAATATTTTTAAACGCCAACATCACTTGCGCGAAATCGACATCACCGGAAAGCAGATCGACAAAACCGTCGAGATTCCCTACATTCACCCGAAAATCTTTCATATGAACCGCCAGAATTCTTGCGCCCAATATTTCGATCCAATGTTCCGGATGGCCATAAAGCATTATATTTCCCACATCAAAATACGAACCGACCCAAGGGGAGTGAAAGGAATCGATAAAATCCCGCATTTCCATCGGAGTTAACAGAAAACGGTTCCAGACGTTTTCAATCCCAATTTTCACTTGATACCGTTCTGCGATAGGCAACAGTTTCATGATTGATTCCTTGGCCCAGTTTTCAACCTGATCGTAACGTTGCGGAATAAATTCAGGCGCGAAGCCGGCGGATACCATACCCGGCACGTAAAGAACCGTTTCGGCTCCGAGTATTGCCGCCAATTCAATCATTTTTCCCGTGTTCATTACCGCCTTATGGCGAATGTCCGGATCGGGACTGGTTGGACTCTCTTTCCACGAAAGTCCGGAGCAAACTGTTGAAAGCCGTATCCCGATATGCTCCGCTTCCTTCCGTAACGCCTCCGCATCCTGTTTCGTAGAATTTAGGCTGAATGGTCCATTCAGATCAACCGTCAATTCAAAACTGTCATAGCCCAAATCTTTGGCACGGCGCATCGCCACTCTTGGATCAATCAATTTCCCATCTTGCGACACCGGAAACGCCCAATAGTTTATGCCTTTAATCATCTTTCGTCCCTCCGGTCATTCCCCTTTATTCGACAGATAACCGCTGGTCACGGCTGCAATCGTAACCAGACCAATAACCAACCCCCGCAAGAAAGGATTCACATTCATGATTACCAACGAGTTGCTGATTAAGCCAATCAGAACCACTCCCAGAAAAATACTTACGGCATTCCCTTTACCGCCATTGAGCGCAACACCACCGACAATTACCGAAGCGAGCGCATCGAGTGAATAAGAATCTCCGGTATTGGCGAGAGCCGATCCCACCCGCGAAATAAGAATTAAAGCGGCGATCGCATTGAAGATACCAACGGTAATATAGGCGGTTAATGTGACTCTTTGGGTATTAACACCGGAAACATAAGCGGCTTTTCTATTTCCTCCGATTGCATATAAGAAACGACCGTATTTGGTGTATTTTAACACGATAAAAGCGATAATCACGGCGCCGAGAAAGAAAAGAATTGAAATGGGAATAAAATTCATTATTTTCCCTCGTCCGAGAAGCTGAAATTGGCCAAACAGCATATACGAAGCGCCATTGGTTAATAACAACGCAATCGCGCTATATATTGAACTAAACCCCAGTGTAATAATAAAGGATGGCGCCTTGGTCTTTACTACGACAAAACCGTTTATTAAGCCTAATATCGCTCCGATCAGCAATGCCGCAATGATGGCGAGTGGGATGGCAAATGGCGCCAGCATGGGAATTAAAGGATTTCCATCAGGCAAACCCGCGACTTTTTGAATGATCATCGCCAGAATAACACCGATCAGCGAAATTTGATTCCCGACTGAGATATCGATTTCTCCGGCGACCAGTAACATTCCAACCCCGCTCGCCACGATTCCAAGAACGGCAATCTGTTGAAAGATGTTGATAATATTATTTACACTAAAAAATTTGGGATTGACAATCGTAGCTACGATACAGATTACGATGATTATGGTCATCAGTAACGACTGATTGTTTAATAATTGTTTTCCCTTTTCCTTGGCTATCACTGTTGTTTTCATATCATACCATCCTTTTTTCAGTGACTCCCATTGCATAACGCAATATATTGTCTTCTCGTATATCCTCTTCCTCGAGGATTTTAACAAGCCGCCCATCCCGCATAACGCCAACCCGATCACATATTGAAACCAGTTCCGGATTATCCGATGAAATCACAATAATTACTTTACCCTGAAGTGCCAGTTCGTCCATTAGCTTATATATTTCACTTTTTGCTCCAACATCGATACCCACGGTAGGCTCGTCAATAATGAGAATATTTGAACCGGCAAAAAGCCATTTCGCGAGTACTACTTTCTGCTGGTTGCCACCACTTAAGTTACCAACAAGCTGTGAGTTGGAAGGAGTCTTTACCGTAAGCTTCTCCGACATTCCATCGGCCCCGGCCCGTTCCTTGACCAGATTTAGAAAAAAGGCCGAATTCTTGGCGAACTGCACCAGGCTAATGTTCTCAAAAATAGGCCGTTTCATAACCAGTCCGGTGGATTTACGATCTTCGGTGAGAAAACCGACTCCTTTTTTTATGGCATCATTGGGGTTGGCTGGGGTGATATCATGGCCGCAATAGAGGAGACGGCCCGAATCTTTCTTATCCAATCCAAATATCATTCGCATCAGTTCGGTGCGCCCAGCGCCAACAAGGCCTCCGATTCCAAAAATCTCGCCCTTGGCAACCGTAAAGGAAATATGATCGATTACCCCCTGACGGTGATAATCAATGACCTCAACGGCGTTATCATTATCTTGCGGCATTGCATTCCGTTTCCGATTGTATAATGAAGTGGTGGATTGGCCGATCATTTGATGGATAATATCATTCATCCCAATATCTTTAACCGAATGGACGCCGACTTTCCGGCCATCTTTTAAAACGGTGACCCGGTTGCAGATATCAAAAATTTCCCCAAGATGGTGGGAAATATAGATAACACTGCGACCTGCTTCGGTATACTTGCGGATTAATTGAAATAAAATATTTTTACCTTTTTCATCCAGCGAAGCCGTTGGTTCATCCAGAATTAAAATCTGCGCATTACGGGAGCACGCCTTCGCCAGGCTAATGAGTTTTTTTTCGATAAAAGTTAAATCTTTCAGTCTGCGATCAGGAGATATAGCAATATCGAGCTCTTTTAATAAAGAAGCTGCGGCATTCACAGCGGTGGAGTGGTTTACGAAACCCAGTTTGCCACTGGGCAAATTGTGGAGGTAGATATTTTCCGCCACCGAAAGCTCTTCGACTAACTGGTTTTCCTGGTGAACGGTTTGAATTCCAAGTTCAATTGATTTGGCTGGTTCAAGGTAATTAAACGTTTGGCCATCGACCATGATGGTTCCGGAATCCGGTTTCACCGATCCCGCGATAACCTCGATTAAGGTGGATTTACCGGCACCGTTTTGACCAACCAGCGCATGCACTTCGCCGTGCTTAAGATCAAAATCCACATCATCGAGAGCACGAACCCCCGGATAGCTCTTACTGATCTTTATGGTTTCCAGAATATTTTTTTGTTCCATTTGTCATCCCTCGCCGGCAAACCTTGTCGCTATTATAATAGCGGTCCATCATCATAACGCCAATAATCAGGGGCTTCAAGGGGTTCCCTCGAACCCCCTGATTATATATTTATCCTTCCAAAGATTGCTTTTTAGCAAACTTTTTATGATAATATGGTGTTATTCATGCTGTTTTAGCGTTCTTATTTCTTCAGTTCGGGTTGATACTTTCCGGTCTTCACAAACTCTTTTACAACTGGTAGCCATCGGGTATTCATATCCCAAGGAATAAGATTTTTTTGCCACGTTTTGGCGTTTACCCAGGTAATGGGGGAATAAGTTTGCTTTTGATAGGTGCGGCCTTTAAGATATGAAATGAGGTTTTCAGCACAGATCATACCGTGCAATGCCGGTGACTGGCTCACCGCATAATCCAGATTACCCTTTTTAAAATTTTCGACATCCATTGGACCGCCGTTGACAGAAACAACCTTTACTTTATTGCGATCGATGTTTTGTTCTTTAAGTCCCTGGATGATTCCTTCCGTAACTTCCTGACAAACACCAATGGCCACGTTAAACTTTAGACCCGACTGTACCAAGGATTTCGTAATATTTAAGGACTTATCGGTGGCATAGTCTCCATATTGAACATCGGTCGCTAATTTAACTTCTTTTACTTTCGTAATCTCATCTTTCAAGCCGGCAATCGCTTGAGTGATCGTCGGGCTTCCGGCAAATCCCGAAATATAGACGAGGGACAACGGTCCTTTTTCATCCTTGCGAAGATTGTCGACGAGAAATCGATAAATTTCCGACCAATTGAAGTCGATATTGGCCACGGGTTTTCCTTTACCCGCCGCGATACCGCTTTCAGTAATTTGTATGGGAATCTTCGCATCATTGGCAAGGCTGCATGAGTATTGAGCACTATCGGAAGTTGCTGCTGTAACATTGATAGCATCAACGCCCATGGTGATTAAATTCTGAACGGCTGAAGTTTCCTGATCCGCTTTATAACCATGATACTGCCAAACAAGTTTGACGCCTTCTTCTTTCGCGATAACCTCAAATCCTTGTTTGAAAGCTCCAAACCAACCGACCTCATAGGGAATAACAACACCGACCGTTAATTGCTTTGCTCCAAATGACGCTGGGACGATCATTGTGGTAATCATTACAATGATCAACAGGATGAATAAACCTTTACCGCTCCGTTTCATGGTTGCCTCCTCATGTTTTTCTTTTCAGATTCTCCCCGAAATTCCGGAAGTTTCCTATGCTTAAATTATAAACGCAAGTAAATTATCTGTCAACATTTTTGTTCTATTATCGAACAATTATTGATTACCAATGGAACGTTATGTTAAGTATTTGCACTTTTCTGCTGTTGCGCAACGATAAAAATCGTAGTACAATGAGTCTGTTCTGAGTAAGATCACTATATCCGAACCAAAGGAGTCTCCATGGAAAAGAGAAGTGGTAGCGAAGCGCCGGAAGAGTTACTGGCCATTCATACTATCCTTGACATAATAAGGGTATACGGACCGATTACACGGAGTTACATCTGTGAACGGAGCGGTTATTCCCGATCAACCGTTTCGCTTAATTGCGACAAGCTCTTGGCTTCCGGGCTGGTAGTCGAGGAAGGAATTGTCAACGGAAACGAGAAGGGAAAACGCACCAAGCTCAAAATCAACGGTGACGCGGGACTCATTATTGGTATCGAGCTCGGCGCCACCAGTTGCGAGATCGGTCTCTGCGACTTCTCCACAGAAATGCTCGATTTCAGTTCCGACCCGGTGGACCTTTCACTGGGGCCCGATCCGATTCTAACCCAAATCTATCTTCGAATCGGTGAAATGCTCTCCTCTCCCGGTCTCTTAAAAATGAAGCTACTTGGTATTTGTATGGGCTTACCCTCAGCGGTGGATTACCAACGGGGAACCGCCATCTATCCAGCCTTTATGCCGGGTTGGCATCAATATCCAGTCAGGGAAATCCTTCAATCTCGCTACGGGTGCCCGGTTTTCATCGACAACGAGGTGAACAACATGGCTCTTGGGGAATATTCACTTGGCATGGAAAGAAAATACAAAAATCTCTTGTTTGTTAAAGCGGGAACCGGTATCGGAGCGGGTATAATTGTTAACGGCGAGATCTACCGCGGCCAAACCGGATTTGCCGGGAATATTGGACATTTACAAATGGAAGGGCATTCGGAAATTTGCCAATGTGGTAAGAAGGGCTGCCTGGAGGCCATTGCCAGCGGATCGGCCATCGCCCTCAAGGCCAAACAGTTGATCAATACCGGGCAAAGCGTTCTGCTCAGAGAGGTATATGAAAAGACCGGGGAGATCACCGCCAAAGAGGTTAAATATGCCGCTAGCCAGGGAGACGCCTCCTGCTCGCAAATCATTCGGGAAGCCGGCACCATCCTGGGTGAGCTCATTGGAAGAATCGTAGTTTTTTTTGATCCTTCCATTGTGATCATCGGAGGCGGCCTCACCGGCTTAGGTCCGTCTTACCTATCTTTCATCAGGGACGGCGTCCTCTCCCAGTCAAAACCCTGGATCAACCCGGAATTCGAGGTCAAGGAATCAACTTTTGGAGATAAAAGCGGGGTCATCGGCTCGGTTATGCTCTGTATAAAGGAACTCGTCTCGGGCGGAGCCATTCTGAAAGAGTTCATGGCGGAAAAAGCGAAGTGACAGACTCATCGTTTACCCGGCGGCCGATGATACCTCCATAATTTAGGTGTTATTTTGCCGGTGAAATGTGCCCATCAAACGGATTTCAGGAGGTTAATATGATTTTATATTTCAGTGGTACAGGCAACAGCCGCTATGTGGCGCAGGCAATCGGAACGGTTACCGGGGACAAAATTGTTTCAATCAATGAACTCCTGAAAAGCGGAAGCAAAGAACTGCTCCAATCTGATGAACCGTTTGTGTTTGTGTGCCCGACCTATGCTTGGAGGATTCCGAGGATAGTTGAACATTTCATCAAAGAAGCTCGCTTCACAGGAAATAATCAAACCTATTTTATCCTTACCTGCGGCGACGAAACCGGCAACGCGGTACATTATACAAAAAAAATTTGCAACGAAAAAGGATTGGCCTTTTTGGGGCTTGCATCAGTCATTATGCCCGAAAACTATATCGCCATGTTTGATGTACCCAACAAAGCGCAAGCCGATGAAATTATAAAAAAAGCCGTTCCGCAAATCCTTTACGTAGCGGAACGCATCAAAAACGGGCAGCCTCTACAGGAGGAAAAAGTCACGCTTGGTGACAGATTTATGAGTAGTATCGTAAATCCCGTGTTCTATTTGACCTGTTTGAGTGCTAAAGGCTTCTATTCGACTGACGCCTGCAACGGTTGCAAGAATTGCGCAAAGTTATGCCCATTGAAGAATATAGAGATTGTCGACGGGAAACCGCTTTGGGGGCAAAGCTGTACTCATTGCATGGCGTGTATCTGCGCCTGTCCCAACGAAGCCATTGAATATAAGAATAAATCAAAGGGGAAACCCAGGTATTACAATACGGGATATCAGCAGTGAAAAGACAGATTTATATTTGACGCAAAAGGTAGCTCTTATGAGAATGGAATTATTTCTTCTTTTTTAATTTATCTTCTGCTTCTTTTTTATTCTCAGCAACTCTAAATTTAACTATCCTGCTTATTAACTCATAAGGCAGTGGTTTATTTAAAGGAAATTGTACTGACCCTTTTGCTCCTTTATATTCCGATAATTCATGTTTAAATTCAGCAATTCCACTAGGACCCGGATAAAATCCGATATGATTTTTATGAGCGGCAAAATGAACCAAATTTCCATGTAACACAAAAGTAGGCATTTGCCAACTTATCTTTTCTTCTGCGTCTGGCGCAGACTCTTTGATAACTTTTCTTAACGTTTCTAGTATTTCCTGAATCTCTGGAGAAAAATTTAGAATATATGCACCAATTGACTCAATTTTGTTTTCTTCCATGATTTTACCTTTCATATGCCCTTTAAATCGTAAATATCTCCATAACCGTCCCAACATGCATTGGGGATTCAATTCAAATCTACATTACCTTTGAAATTATTGGATATAGGTAATGAGGTTAGGCTTCCTGTCCGGTGCTTTGACAGCCGCAGCTTTCTTATACCCAAACACAGCTGAATTGTAAGGCTTATAGCCCTCCGGTATTTTCAATTCTTTTCGCAATTCGCAGCCTTGTGTCGAATTAAACGCTAACAGAACAAAGAAAATCCAGCACGACCCTAACCCGATTGATTCAGCGGCGAGTAGCAAATTCTGAGTTGCGGCAGCGCAATCTGCTTCGAGTGGTACTGGGACCTGCTCATTGCCAGAGACGATGATCAATGTGGGTGCATCATACAAACAATTGAATTTCTCATCATCCCCCAGCTCCCTTAAACCTTTCATATCCATTTGCTTGGCTACGTCTTTCGCTGCAAGATTTAATCTATTCAACAGTTCCCTGTTTTGAATTACAGTAAAATGCCACGCCTGGTCTCCGGCGTTAGGCGCATACAGCCCCACCTCCAGTACCGCCTGTAATTCTTCCTCCTTAATTGGCTCATCTTTAAAACTTCTAACGCTCCTACGCTGTTTAATGATTTTTAAAGTCTCATTGACAATCATCAAATCATCCCTCCAATAGTTGCATTTTGTCCCTGGGAGTCTGTGCGAGTAAGACTTTTTCACAGCTTAAAACCACTATATGTTGTATTGGAATTTATCACTCGATACTAAATAAGCTTCAATAATCGATTATCCGCACAGGCTCCTGGTATTTATATTGAACCATAAGCCGCTGTTATCTTTTCTACAAGATTTATAAGAGTATATTAAGATTTTGTCAGGATTTTGTGCCTGTTTTTTATATTATTAATGTTCTCTTCAAATTTTATTTTCCCTTGAGTTAAAACACTGGTTATAAGTATAAAATAAGTCAACCTCGACAGCAACATCCCCAACGTCCCAATACACCCGATAGCCTTTCATTCACGTTCTCCTGCTCGCCAGCTCCGGAAGTACCCTGTGCCTCCAGCTTTAGGAGTTCCTCAAAACAACTTTCAATCTCCACTTGAAGACCCTCCTCCACGTTGGCCCCAATTGATTTCCCCGAACGTAACAATTGGTTAGCCAATGCCCTCGAAATACCAGGCTTTTCATCCAATAACCGGCATAATTTAACAATCTCAACCGCGAATTTAAACGTCCGCTCCGGCAGATGGCTTTTCATTTTTAAAATTTCACCCTTTCAAACTTCATATCTCTAAATTTTTATTTCACACTTCAAACTTCACACCTTGAAAATTTAAACCCGCAGAAATATCCGCAGGCTTTAAATTTTCATTTCGGTAGTCCTAAACCGCACCTAACCTTATCCACGTCCACAAAAAGAAAACTTTTATACAAATAAAACCTGTAAAACCCCTGATTTTCAAGATCAGGGTCTTTTTTATAGATCATTTTATTGAATATCATATATGCATGTGATATATTGTATACAATATATAATGGATGGTGATCAGGTATGCCAATTCCAAAAGATTTTTCTGCCTTAGTCAAAATTAGTGCAAAAGAGAGGGCATTAAGTCAACTACAACGCTGGATAATTGATGGAACTCTTATCCCCGGAGAGAAATTAGTTGATACCGAACTTTCCGATGCGCTTGGCGTCAGTAGGACCCCTATCAGAGAAGCCCTACAAATTCTTGAAATACAAAGATTTGTAGAGATACATCATGGTAAGGAAACACGGGTTACTAAAATAGAAAAGAATGATATTTTGAAGATTTATCCTCCATTCGCGGCCTTACAATCCCTGGCGGCGGAGTTGACGACTCCGATTATTTCGAATGAACAGATCGAAAATCTGAAAAGGATCAATGCTGAGTTTTCTTCGTTACTCGACCAAGGACAGCCATATAAAGCGATGGAACTCGACGAAGAATTTCATAATTTGATTGTTGAGGTTGCGGATAACCCGTATATTTCCTCCTTTACTTCCACTATGCAAATGCATATCCGCCGATTTAAATACCTATTTCTAAAGCAAGCTAAAACATCGGAGCAACTTTCAGTCACCGAACACACCGAATTGATTACAGCGTTCGAGACAAAAGACACAGCCAAAACGGCGTTGTTAATGAAAAAAAATATTCTGAGACCAATGCGAGAATTATTCGAAACCATTGAAACAAGCAACATTTAATCTAACCTTAATCATTGAAGTTTGGAGGGTTTAAAATGAATAGTAACAAGATAAAACAAGGATATGAAAAAGCCGGCCACCGAGCATTGCTCCACAGTACCGGGGTTACCAGAGGTTCATTAACTAAGCCTTTTATTGGGATAGCCAGTAGTTTTACCGATTTAGTTCCAGGTCATGTCGATATGCGTACTTTGGAGCGGCACATTGAGAATGGAATTTTTTCCGGCGGAGGACAGGCATTCATTTTTGGCGTTCCGGCAATATGTGATGCTATTACGATGGGACATATTGGAATGCACTATTCTCTTCCTTCACGTGAGATAATCGCTGATGCAATTGAATCGGTTTGTCAGGCCCATGCATTGGATGGATTAGTATTGTTAACTAATTGTGATAAGATCACACCCGGAATGATCATGGGAGCATTGAGACTTGATATCCCGACAATAGTAGTAACCGCAGGACCGATGGTGACAGGACAATTTGAAGGAGAAAAATTAACCCTGATCAAGAATGGGTTTGAAGCTGTTGGATTATATAAATCAGGAAAAATATCGGATGAGAAATTAAAATGTTTTGAGCTGGAAGCCTGTCCAGGTTGCGGGTCATGTCAGGGCTTATATACCGCAAATACCATGGCATGCTTGTGTGAAGCAATGGGACTCTCTCTGTTTGGTTGTGGGTCTTCACTTGCGGTCTCAGCAAAGAAAAAGAGAATCGCCTTTGAAAGCGGCGAAAGAATTGTAAAATTAGTTCAAGAAAGTATTTCGATCAAAAAAATATTAACCAAAACCGCATTAGAGAACGCCATCTATCTGGACATGGCTTTAGGCGGTTCTACCAATACCGTCCTTCATTTACCGGCTATTGCTTACGAAGGGGGAATTGATTTAAATTATGATGATTTTATACGTATTAATTCCAAGGCGCCGTATATTTGTTCTCTGCAACCAGCAGGCGACTATACGATGGAAGATTTGGAGTATGTGGGTGGCATTCCGGCCGTATTAAAGAAAATAAAGCCTTTATTAAAAGACAACCCGACAGTTTCCGAGAAAAGTTTATTGGAACTCACCGACAATAGTTTGGTATACGATAATGGTTTAATCAGAGATATTGATAACCCGATTAGTAACGAAGGTGGAATTGCTATTTTATTCGGGAACCTGGCCCCGGAAGGCGCAGTGGTTAAAGTTTCCGCCATGAGTGAAAATATGAAAAAATATCACGGAAAAGCCAGGGTTTTTGATTCCGAAGAAGATGCGATGATTGCTATTTTAGGTAACCAAATTACATCCGGTGATTTTATCGTTATCAGATATGAGGGTCCTAAAGGAGGCCCCGGTATGCGGGAAATGTTATCTCCTTCCTCTGCTCTAATCGGATTAGGTTTGAGCGATAAAGTTGCACTACTTACCGATGGCAGGTTTTCCGGTGGAACACGGGGAAATTGTATTGGCCATGTTGCTCCTGAAGCGTTTGAAGGAGGTCCGATCGCGCTTTTGAAAGAAAACGATCTTATTGAATATGATATCGAAAAAAGAACCTTATCTGTTTTAATAACCGAAGAAGAGCTGGAAAACCGGAAAAAGCTTTGGCAAAAAAGAGAGCCTAAAATTAAAACAGGCTACCTTTCGAAATACATTAAACTGGTTTCTTCTTGTCGAAACGGAGCCATATGTAAATAAAAGATAAAATTGTAGATACTAATTCGTTAATTTCAAAATTAAAATAAATAAAAAGCTCGTATTTAGGGCTTTAATTTTTTTATGGTTGTTTTTAACTATTTCTACTCTATTTTATTACTTCAGCGCTGCTTCATAGGTAATCAATAAAAGTGAAAAGGGAAAGGTGCAAAGGGAAAATATATATCTAAAAATATTATAAAAACCATTAAGAGCCGGTTCGTTTGACTTTTAGTTTCTTAACAATTGTCGTTAGAATAGCTACGAGTTCATCACACTCTTTCCGGATTGCCAATACTTTTTCCTCCGGTAGAAGTTCCGTAGCAACAAGCAACTTTAACCAATACTGGGTTTCATATGATTCCTTACACGCGATACAATACTGCGGCTTAGGACTGCCAAAAATGAAAATTCAAAGCCTGCGGCGAGTTCTGCGGGCTTTTTGCTTTGAATTTTCAAAGGGAAAAGTGTAAAGGGAAAAGGGAAAAAGGTAAAGATTAAAGACAAACTTTCCCCTTTTCACCTTTCACTTGTCACTTTTATTGGACTACCAAAAATGAAAATTCAAAGCCTGCAGCGTGTTCTGCGGGCTTTTTGCTTTGAATTTTCAAAGGGAAAAGTGTGAAGGGAAAAGGTAAAGATTAAAGACAAAGA
>JAEZJQ010000078.1 GCA_023436305.1 Bacillota bacterium | reverse complement strand
AAGAAATGAAATAGAATTTAACTTAAGAGGTGATCTTGAGTATGAACCCTCCCGATAGCTTGACTCGTATTTGGTTTCCAAGATGCTTTGGGTTTCTTCTTTTATTAACCTTCCTTCTCCTCCAACCCTATCCGGAGCTAACTGCTGAATCGAAGGGCCGGTTTGATGACGTTAAGATCTGGACCGGAACCATTCGTTTTGCCATCAATAAGACTGCGGAAATCA
This sequence comes from Bacillota bacterium, assembly GCA_023436305.1. Taxonomy (GTDB): domain Bacteria; phylum Bacillota; class UBA4882; order UBA8346; family UBA8346; genus JAEZJQ01. The sequence continues at coordinate 3,651 of JAEZJQ010000078.1, read as the reverse complement.
ATTCCGATAACATCCCGTACCGGACAACCATCAACCGGAAAGGCGCCTTATATGTAAAGTTCAACAACTTCATTGCCACTAGGAACCAGGGTAAAGGGTATGCCATAGCCAGTATGAATGATAAAACCACGACAGGCGACGACTGGGAGACCTGGATTGCCGAGGAGCAACGTGTACAACATGAGGGTTATATGACTAGTCTATTCATCGACGAAAAGCGCAAATGCTATACGATTCAATTCCAAGAGCTTCCGGTTCATACCGCCCTCCAGTCTTCGTTTGACAGTCCTGGAACGAATACCATGTCTGTCCCGGGCAACTATGAAGGTACCATTGTTGTGAAAGACATCCCTTTCCCGGCGTCCGGTGATGTACTGGAAGGTCAGCGCCTAATAAAGACGTACTTCAGTGTCCCCTTATGCCCGGATCCTCTCAAGGATCTTCTCACTGTGCAATGGCGCCTGGAACCGGAAAAGACGCTCCAGGCTGATTTTACCATATCCGGGAATGAACGCGAGTATAAGCTGGATGCCACTCCCTCCAAGGGTGATATCAAGGAGTACAAATGGGCCTTCGCGCTTCCCGAAGGAACGCAATATCCAGAGGGAGTCCAATTTGATGCCGGTCTTGAACTGACCGGAAAGTCCATCAACCTGACCCTGGTCGAACCGGTATTGGTCACCTTGACCGTCTTCGACGGGAAGAACGAGGAAAAAAAGATACTGACCGTCTTTCCTAATCAAAAGAATTGGAAGACAACCTGTGGTGAGGATGCTACACCAGGACCGCTTCCGGGTGCCCGACTCGTCTGCGATGAAGACGGTGGCTATCCTTTCGCTATACATCTGGGTCAAAATGTCTGCGCCCTGTGCGCCAAACCAAGTTCGGAAGGCGCCATCTATCATCCTGACGGCCAAAAGAGCGGCTTCAACAAGACCTGGCAGAATACCGGCTATACTCTAGCCGAGGTACAAACCGGACCATTCAAGGGAACTTGGTATGTGGCCGAATATCTAATCAAGATCCAACGCAAGCTGCTGATCAATCCCGACCTCCTACCCGGCTCGGTCTTTTTTCGCAAGAATCTCGAACGTGGCACGAATGTGCAACAATTCTACCAGGCTCGTCGTGATCATGAACATACCCATACCCTGCTGCTCGGCGAAGCCCTCGGGAAAGGTAACGACCCGGCCCCTAATTTACAACACCTCTCGGCAGGAGTGAAACAGATCTAGCCGAAAAGGCCGACCGGGAACTGGTCACCAAGGAGGCCGCCATCTGCGAACTCTTCCTTGACGAGGAGCTGGTCCGTTCCAGAGTCAAATCGAAATGGGGCCTCGGGAAAGGCCGGATATCCTTCCCGACAGACCTCAGCGAGAAAGCGGATTGGACTGATTTTAATCTGTATTATTATAATTTTGGGTTTCAACAATAGCTTCAGCACACAAACCAATTTTCTCACTTCATAAATTCAAAGCAAAAGCCCGCAGCATATTCTGTGGGCTTTTTGAATTTGGTAGTCCCAAAAGCCACCAAACCTTATCCACGTCCGTGAAAAGGAAATCACTTTTACCGTATTTTCGTGGCAAATAGTTGTATTCCACTGCATAAACCCTCAATCTCACTGTGTAGATGGTCTAAAAGTTGGTAGGCTTGCTCTACGCTTCCATCAGCAAAGAGCTTATATGCAGTTTTAACTCTTGTCTCCAGAGCTACCGGCGTATGGTTGAAATTACTAATCCGAGATAACGTTCCTTTTTCGTTCATTAAATAAGTGTTATTTATGGCGTATATAACCTCAACCCAGCAACAAACCGTCCGGAACATTGAACCCATCATGTAGTTAAGATCGCCTTTGAATGCAGCTTTGCGTCCACATGCCAGGGAAAACCACGCCTCCCATAAAAATCTTCTTATTACAGCTTCCCTCATTTGAGGTGAATAGTCGCCTTTCGAATGGAGCAGGTCTTTCAATTGATCAAGGGTTGCAGAATCATCCTGCCATAAAGGCTTGCAGTAATGAGTTTCAGCAGCATATATCGCGTTCACAAAACCAAATGGATGTCCGCACTGGTAATCGATGGTAATTTTACCCTCAATGCAATCTTCAACAACATTCTTAACTGTCTGTAGGTCACGTAGCAAAATATCTACCGGTACACTGTCCACTGTCAACCATGCGCCGCCATTAATCCAAGGTCCCCACTGCCCCGGTGGGTTGAATAGATTCTCCCCACGACCGTCGTCCAGCGCTTTCAGACTTTTTTCAAGTGCAACAAGGTCAAGGTTATTTGTGTTATAATATAAACCAATATCAAAATCCGAATGCTCATTCGCTTCATTAAGACTTTGAGAGCCTCCAAGGGCGAGCGCTTTAACTCCTCGCACTTTTGATAAGGATTCAACGATTTTAGATAGCTGCATTACATGCACTCCTTTTTATTCATATTACTACTCTCAATATTGCCCAGCTTTCCCCATTTCCTAAATTTACTCGAAAATAGAAGGAAATCACTCTATAAATAAAGTCGGAACTACCCCCGATCTTTATCCGAGATCGGGGGTAGTTTTAATGAATCCTATTAGAAATATCATCATTTCTTTTTCTTTCGGATAAACTCTAAACCTCCAAAAACTTCCAATGCATTCTTAACGGTTTCTTGAACATCCTTGTCCGGTAATACCTTTAATTCATTTAGCCGTTTATCCGCAATTTTAAATACCTGAAAATCTTTCCGTTTCTCAATGGCTAAAATTAAGACTATCTCTAATACATCAACCTTCTCACCGGTAATCTGATAAACAATTCGAATACCGGCTTCCAGTAGTTTAATTTCACGGCAGCCTGCCAGCTTGGCATTGTGATAATTCCCCAATTCCTTGCCCATGGTGTCCGCATTTTCTTTTAGCTTAAAGATAAGCTTTTGAACAATCGGGCGTACCGAACCATCCAATTCCATAAAATCTTTACGAGCGCCTTCCAGTATACCTACTTGAAACCGATCCGCCATTAGGATTCTTTAAGCGAACCGAAGAAGTCTTCTACCGGTACGACCGAAGCCGGATCAACCTCCGCTCGTTCAATCCTCTCAACCAGTAATTTTTCCTCAAGCTCTTGGAGCCGCTGTACCATTTGTTCAAATAGGATGTAATTCATAAGAACGGAGTCAGGAGCGCCATTATCTAAAATTACTACGGGAGCTGTTTGAGCCCGTTTCCTAACCGCTCCAAAATGTTTGGCAGCTACCGATGATTGGATAATTTGATCCACAGTAAAAGAAGGTTTTTCCATTACAGTCGCACCACCCAAAATCGCCATCTCCTTTCTATGATATGCATCATTGTGCAATTTAATACGTAATACTCTACGTAAGTTAATTATAGCATATATGCCGATTAATTCCTATTATCGTTAACTCTTTTTATAGATGATTAAAATGTGGGAAAATAACACAAAAAGCCCAGCTTTAGCCGGGTAATCAATGACTTTTGTCAGTTCCAAGCCGCACCTAATCTTATCCACGTCCGCGAAAAGGAAATCCCTTTATAAATAAAATCGATTTTAGCACCTAACCGCTTATTAATAATTCATTTTAAATTAAAGGAAGGAAAAAATAAATGAAAACCAGGCGTCTTACTGTAAGTTCGATC